>CAYMQX010000341.1:0-3847 GCA_964392495.1 uncultured Anaerolineaceae bacterium | reverse complement strand
GCCGTTGTTGTCCGCGATGATGGCTTCCAGGTCCTTGCCGTGGATGAATTCCAATACCAGATAGGAGCGGTCGTCCTGGGTGAAATAGTCGTAGATGCGCGGGATGGAGGGATGGTTGAGCGTGGCCAGCAGGTTGGCCTCCCGCTCAAAGTTCTGCACGATCGTCTGCCTGGTCATGGCGTTGGACGCCAGGATCACCATCTCCTTAACCGCCACCAGTTTGACCACGTTCGGAAAATGAAGATCGCGGGCGCGATATACCGAGCCCATCCCGCCCAGACCGATCACCTCCTGGATGAGGTAGCGGTTGACCAGCGTCGTACCGGAGGCCAGCTGGCGGCGGATGTTGCGGTCTTCTTCTCCCAATGGCTGGGTGATGTTCTGAGTGTCCAGTTCTCGCTCCAGAAAACAACGATTTCCATGAATTATAGTGTCCGTTCCTGCCTTTGGCAATTGCAAAGCCATTCCATTTATGACTCCTTTCGGTTCTGGAAGTATTTGTCTGCCGGCCCGGGTTTTGCTGCCTTCCCTTGCCCTGTGCCGGTTTCTGCGGCACAATTCCCCCTGTGAAGATCCTCGCCGTAAGCGACCAGGTGGTCGACCGCATCTATACGTTGATTTCCAGCGGGCAGTTCAACGGCGTGGAGCTTCTGTTGGGGTGCGGTGACCTGCCCTATACCTATCTGGAGAACATTCTCTCCCTGCTGAATGTGCCGCTTTTCTATGTGCCGGGCAATCACGATCCGGAGTATAGTGAACGCTGGGCGCAGACCCGGGCAGAAGGCGGGGTGAACGTTGACCTGCGCATAGTCTTTTTTCGCGATCTGCTGATCGGCGGTTTCGGCGGCTCCGTCCAGTACCGACCCGATGGGACCAACCAGTATCCCCAGTCTGAGGCCCTCTGGAGGGCCTATCGCATGCTGCCGGCCCTCCTGTGGAACCGGCTGCGCCGTGGCCGGGCGCTGGATATCCTCATCAGCCATTCGCCACCGCTGGGCATTCACGATGACGATACCCCGGCGCACCAGGGGCTGCGGGCGCTCAATTTGCTGCTGCGCCTTGCCCCTCCCCGCTTCCTCTTCCACGGACACACCCACTTCTACCGCCAGAACCTGGCGCCCTCCATCACACGACTGGGCCCCACGCAGATCATGAACATTTATCCCTACAAGGTGATCGAGATCGAACATGTCTGATGAACTTAATTCCCGCATCCGCGCAGATTACAGCCGGGTGCGCTTCAAGGCCTTTCTGAACGGCATCCTGGCCTCCCTGTCCGGCAGGCGCAACCGCCTGCTGTCCTATGACGCTGTCAAGGAAAAACTGCACCTGGGCGGTCCCATCTACCGCGGCGTACAGACTGTGCGTGTCGACCAGATCGCCGGGAGCTTGAACCGCTATCACCAATTTGACCATGCTTTCCTCCCCACCCAGAGCGACACCTCGGCACGCTGGCAATCTGTGAACCGCGCCTTTTACCAGGATGTCAGCCTGCCTCCCGTGGTCCTCTACAAGGTCGGCCAGGTCTATTTTGTAGTGGATGGGCATCATCGCGTCTCCGTGGCCCGCGAGCAGCACCAGGAATTCATCGATGCCGAGGTCCGCGAGGTCTCCAGCCGTGTTAACATCACCCCCGATCTTCAGCCCGAGGACCTGGAGATCCTGGGAGACAAGGTGCATTTCCTCGAACGCTCCGCACTGGACCACCTGCGCCCCGAAGCCAACATCAAGCTGACCATCCCCGATGGCTTCGACCGCATGCTGGAGCATATCGCCGTTCATCGCTACTTCATGGGTCTGGATCGCAAGCGCGATATCTCCGAGCCGGAGGCTGTGATGAGCTGGTACGATACGGTCTATATGCCCATTGTCGAGGTGATCCGCAGCAGTGGTATTCTCAAGGACTTCCCCGGCAAGACCGAAGGCGACCTCTACCTGTGGGTGCTGGATCACCAGAACTATCTCTTCCAGGAACAGGGCCAGCCTCTCCAATCCCCCGGAGATGCTGCCCGCGGATTCATCGATGACCAGGAATGACCTCCAACGAAAGGGAACCCCATGACCGGACTCCACCCTCTTGCCGGCGTGTACGCCGCCTCTCTCACCCCCCTCGGCGCCGATGGCGCTCTCGACCTGGACTCCGTGCCTTCCCTGCTCGGTTTCCTCTCCTCGCGCGGCTGCCACGGCGCACTGATCTTCGGCACCACCGGTGAAGGCCCCTCCTTCTCCACCGGGGAGCGCGAGATACTCTGGCGCACAGCCGTGCAGAACCGCCCCTCCGGCTTCCGCCTGCTGGCAGGTACGGGCACCCCCTCCCTCACCGAGACCATCCACCTGACCCGCCTCGCCTTCAACCTGGGTTTTGAGGGCGTGGTCGTTCTGCCTCCCTATTACTTCCGCAAGGCTGGCGAGGAGGGCCTGTTCGAATGGTTCAGCGAGCTCATCCGCCAGGCGGTTCCATCGGATGGGTACCTGCTCGGCTATCACATCCCCGGCCTGACGGGGGTGGGCTTCTCGCTTGACCTCCTCGACCGGCTGCGGACCGCCTTTCCAGGGCAGTTTGCAGGCATCAAGGATTCTTCACATGATGAAGATCTCGCGCACCAGCTTGGCGAACGTTTCGGACGCGACCTGCTGGTGTTGAGCGGGACCGATTCCCTCCTCCAAACGGCCCTCGAGAACCGCGCCCAGGGCTGTATCACCGCCCCGGCGAACCTCATCTCGCCGGACTTGCGCCTGGTGTGGGAGGCATTCCGCAGCGGGAAGGATATGGGCGCCCACCAGCCTCGCGTCACGGAGCAGCGCCACATCCTGGAGAAGGTCTCACCCTTCCCGCCTGTTCTGAAGGCGCTCATCCACCGTCTGCACGGATTCCCGCGCTGGAACCTGCGCCCCCCACTCCAGCCCCTTTCCCCCGGGTTGGAGGAACAGCTCGTGAGCGAGATGGCTCAATTGGCCTGATCTATTTTGGAGATCAACCGCGCACTTTGAAAGTGAACGTTCGCCGGTGCGCGCTGCTGTAGCCCCTCTGTTCAATGGCCGCGCGGTGCGCGGCCGTTCCATATCCCTTGTGCCGTGCCAGCCCGTAGCCTGGAAAAGCCCCGTCCAGCCCATTAAGCTGCTCGTCCCGCCAGGTCTTTGCCAGCACCGAGGCGGCGGCGATGCTGAGACATTTCCGGTCGCCTTTGACAAGCGAGGCCTGGGGCAGGTCCACCTCGGGCAGGTCAAGCCTGAAATCTGTGAGCAGGAAATCGGGGGGCAGCGCCATCCCCTCCAGGGCGCGCAGTGCCGCCAGCCGTGCTGCCGCCGCGATGCCCATTCGATCGATCTCCTCCGCCGAGGCGGAGCCCACCCCCCAGCACAGCGCGCAGCCCTCGATGGCGGGGCGTAATCTCCGGCGCGCCAGCGGGGTCATCAGCTTCGAGTCCCGCACGCCGCGCAGTTCCTTCAGCAGGTCCGTAACCCTGGCAGGCAGGATCACAGCCCCCACCGCCACCGGGCCGGCCAGCGCGCCGCGTCCGGCCTCATCCAGCCCCGCCACGTGCCGCAGGCCGCCCTCCCACAGCTCTTTCTCAATGTCCAGGTCAGGTGTCCAGATCATAGCGGCCGCGCCGCGCGTTGAAGTGGATGCGCAGGATGTCCCCGATCATCTTCAGCGCATCCCTCACCGCGCTGACCTTGCTTTCGGAGTCGTAATACCAGTTGATGGGGATCTCGCGGATCTTCATGTCGAAACGCCGCGCCAGGAACAGCACCTCGATGTCGAACGACCAGCCCGGCAGTCTTTGCCGTTGGAAGAGCTGTTCGGCGGCCTGCGCACGGAAACACTTGAACCCGCACTGGGTGT
>CAYMQX010000340.1:0-3869 GCA_964392495.1 uncultured Anaerolineaceae bacterium | reverse complement strand
CGTGCCCTGACAGGTATCACGCAAGCCGTTGGACCTTAATGTCTTTGAAGGTATAACCAATTGAGAATCATAAAAAGGGAGTGAAGCGGAAATGAACGATTTTGATCCTGCAACAAGTTTCGGCCCGGAGGTTGCCAAACGCTACGACGATGACAAGAGGGGCGATGAGGAAGATGCTGCTGCGTTTCTTGCAGAATTTGCAAAAGAAGGCTCTGCTCTTGAATTTGCGATTGGTACAGGGCGTATCGCGATTCCATTGGCCGCAAAGGGTGTCCAGGTTGATGGCATTGAATTATCGCCTCATATGGTCGAACAACTTCGCACCAAACCCGAAGCCCAAAACATCCATGTAATCATCGGGGATATGTGCAGCGCGACAACCGGTCGCAAGTACCCCCTCGTATACCTGGTCTTTAACACAATATTCAATCTCCTCACTGCGGATGACCAGATCCGCTGCTTTGAAAACGCAGTACGCCACCTTGCACCCGATGGATATTTCGTGGTTGAAACCGCATTGCCTCACGCATGGATTTACCCGGACAGGTCCGATTATGTTCACACCGAGCATGCAGGCAAAGATACGGTCACATTGGATGTTGCCCGTTATGACCCGGTAACACAGTTACTTGAAGAAAATCATGTCCAGATTGGGCCGCAGGGTATCAGCATGTCGCCCATCGTATGCCGCCTAATTACTCCTGGTGAAATGGATTTAATGGCACGCATGGCTGGAATGCGGCTTATTCAAAGGGTTGCCAATTGGCGGCGGACCGCATTCGATATAAACAGCAAAGCGCACATATCGGTTTATGGTTTTTAAGAACCGTCCAACATGATATGCACCTGACGGGTGGGAGTGGCTTCAAGTTTTTCCTGCTCCCAAGCCCTCCCCCACGCCTCCTACACGTGCCCTGACGGGTATCATGCCAACCGTTGGTCGCTGTCTTCCACAATACAGTTGTGGAATTTGGACAGTAAGCGCAGTTCATGGAGAATGTCGAAAATTCTGTTACTCTTATTCCCTCTGGAAAGTTACGCTGTTTCATAACCGAAAAATTAAGCCCAGACACGCCCGAAGAGCATGTCCGTCAGCGAATTGTCCGCACCACCTCACCCCTGGCCGCATCTTTGGGCAGGCAGTCGCCTGCGCTCGCATGTATGGCAGCGAAGATTTCTCTCCGCCGTTTTTAATTCCATGTTAAGGCACTTCCTTTCCATCGTTTCCTATTCACTGACACACAGCCTTTTGTACAATTATGCAATATGAATGCATTATTGTACAGATTATGCTATACTCGAAACACCCATACGATTTCTCAGCCGATGGAGCATAGTTATGATCGAAAGAACTTTGACAACCAAAATCATTACACTGGCGAAGAAATTCCAGGTCATTACCCTGACGGGGCCGCGTCAATCGGGCAAGACCACCCTCGTCCAGGCTGCCTTTCCAGCCCTACCCTATGTCTCCATGGAAGAACCGGACATTCGCCAGATTGCTCTGACCGATCCACGAGGCTTCCTGGCTAATTATCCTGCCGGGGCGGTTTTGGATGAAATCCAAAATACCCCTGATCTGTTTTCGTACATTCAAAAACTTGTGGACGAGAACCAAAAAATTCAATTCATTTTAACCGGCTCGTCAAACTTCCTCTTAATGGAAAAGATCAGCCAAACACTGGCAGGACGGACAGCAGTACTGCACTTACTCCCGTTTTCCCTTGCCGAGTTGAAACCGGATGCAGAGCAATACGAAAGCCTGATTTTCAAAGGTCAATATCCGCGCATCTATGATCGTGATATTGCCCCTACCGATTTTTATCCGGCTTACATCCAAACCTATGTTGAAAAAGATGTGCGTTTGATGAAAAATATCGGAGATATCAATGCTTTTATTCAATTCACCCGGTTGTGCGCGGGACGTATCGGGCAACTACTCAACCATGCCAGCCTGGCAAGCGACGCTGGAATCAGTCCGAACACAGCCAAGGCCTGGCTCTCCATTTTGGAAAGTTCTTACATCTTATATCGTCTGCAGCCCTATCATCGCAGCTTCAATAAACGGCTGGTCAAGTCGCCCAGGATTTATTTTTACGATACGGGCGTCGCTTGTTCCCTGCTTGGTATCCGGGAAAAAAATCAGGTCGGCGTGCACTACCTGAAAGGCGGGCTTTTTGAGAATCTAATCATTAATGAATTCATTAAGCGCAGCTTTCACCGCGGAGAGAATCACCAGCCATATTTTTGGCAGGATAACCATGGCAAAGAAATTGACTGTCTCCTGGTGGATGGAGAAAAAATAACTCCGGTCGAGATCAAAGCCGGTAAAACGATGTCCACCAGCTACTTTGAAAATCTTCAATTTTGGCGACAGTTGACGGCCGCTTCTGAAAATCAGGGGTATGTGGTCTATGGAGGAGAACCGTCAATGCAAACCGGTCCTGGCTCATTAATCAGTTGGCGACAACTGGAGCGCATCCCGGATTGATGAGTTTCCAGATCGAGTGCACCGGACTGCGCTCACGTTATCTTATCGACCATCTCCAGGTATTTTCCGCATCACAACCGCAGCCGGGTCGGACCGGCGGGGCAATTGGCCTCAGATCGCAAGCCCCTTGAATTGACTCTTATACAGGTGGTGAAAGAACCCCCCGGCCTCCAACAACTGTTGGTGCGTGCCCTGTTCCACGATCTCGCCGTCGCGGATGACGATGATCCTGTCCGCATCGCGGATGGTGGAGAGGCGATGGGCAATGATGAAACTGGTGCGACCTTTCATCAGGCGCAGCAGGGCTTTTTGGATCCTCGCCTCGGTGCGCGTGTCCACGCTGGAGGTGGCCTCATCCAGGATGAGAATGCCCGGGTCGGCGAGGACGGCGCGGGCGATGGAGAGCAATTGGCGCTGTCCCTGGCTGAGGTTGGAGGCGCGCTCCGAAAGGACGGTCTGGTAGCCCTGCGGCAGCTGGCAGATGAAATGATCGGCATCTGCGAGCCTGGCGGCTTCAATGCATTCTGCGTCGGTGGCGTCGAGCCGCCCATAACGGATGTTTTCCAGCACCGTATCGGCAAAGAGGAAGGTATCCTGCAGAACGATGCCGAGCTTCCGGCGCAGATCATCCTTGGAGAGCTGGCGGAGGTCGTGCCCATCAATGTGGATGCTTCCGGAGTTGACCTCGTAGAAACGGGTCAACAGGTTGATGATGGTGGTCTTGCCTGCGCCCGTGGGCCCGACCAGGGCGATCGTCTGTCCAGCTCTGGCTTCGAGGCTCATGTTCTTGATGATGGGCTGGCCGGGGTTGTAGCCGAAGGAAACGTCCTCGAAGCGGACCTCCCCCTTGAGGGGAACGGGCAGCGGGGACCCGGGGGCATCATCCACTTCCATCGGCATATCGATCACTTCGAAGACCCGCTCCGCGCCTGCCAGGGCGGCCTGGATCGAGTTATACATGTTCGCAAGCTGGCGCAGCGGTGAAATGAAGTTCTGGGCGTAGCCGATGAAGGTTGCGATCATCCCCACCGTAGCCAGGCCCTGCAGGGCAAGATAGCCGCCGAGACCGACCAGCACAATGACAAAGAGATTTCCGAGCACATTGGTGAGCGGCATGAGCATCAGTGCGTAGGTGTTGGCATAGACGCCCGCCCTGTACACCTTTTCATTGCTGGCGCGGAAGCGTTCGATGGCCGACTCGCTGCGGCGGAACGCCTTGACCACCCGCTGGCCGCTGATGGATTCCTCCATCACACCGGTGATCTCCCCGAGTTCCCTCTGCAGATCGCGGAAACCCCGGCGGGTGTAGCGGGCAATGAAGTTCGTGAACCAGAACATGATGGGCACCACCAGCAGGGCGGAGATCGCCAGCCAGGGG
>CAYMQX010000339.1:0-3869 GCA_964392495.1 uncultured Anaerolineaceae bacterium | reverse complement strand
CTGCTGCCGCAGGCTCAACTCGCTGCGCTTGCGGGTGGTGATATCGCGCAGGAACACCGCCACCTGCGCCACGCTGATGCGGACCAGCCTGGCCTCGAACCAGAGTTCCCGGCTCTGGATGACCTGAGAAAAATCCAGGGAAATGGTCTGGCCGGGACGCAGATACTTGAGCGCCTCCTCGAAGCGCCCGGCGGCCTCGGGAGGCAGGACCTCCTGCAGTCTCCGTCCCAGAATATTCCCGGGGAGCTGAAACAACAGGCGCGGGTCTCCGGACCTGTGCTCCAGGACTGTACCGTACCTGTCCAGTACGATCAACAGGTCAGGGAAGACCCGCAGAATCGCCTGCAACTGCTCCTCGTCGGAGTCTGGGAAGGTTTGCATTCGCACTCCCTATGCCATCCAATATTAACTTGGACGTGGTGGACAACTGCGCCATTATCGATGTCCCCTGGCCGGCCCGCTGTGCAGGCCGACCGCCACGCTTGGCGCAACTGTGAATCAGCGATGAAAGAAACTACGCCCAGGACCCGTTGCCGAGCGCCCGGTTGACCTGCTGCGCCAGCTCAGGCAGGGAGCTGGCCCGGATCGAGATGATCAGATCCTTTTCTTCCTGGCTCAACGGCACGGTCTGGCCAGGGTAGCCGTTTTGAAGGGCCGCGCAGGGTTCGCGCAGCAGCGCCTCACGGAACTGCCGGTTGACCACCGCGGCGGCGAACAAGCGGGAGAGTCCGTTCATTTGTTCCTTGCTCTGGGTCATCGCGCTTTTGGGGGGCGCGAAGATGTCCGGTGCGATCATGATAAGCTCCTTTACAAATCAGCGAATACCGCCCGGTCCATCCATGGGGCTTCGGCGAATACCGCCCGGGCCATCCATGGGGCTTCGGCGAATACCACCCGGGCCATCCATGGGGAGGCGAGTTGACAGTTCATCTACATGTTCATCCACACTTGTGACCTGGAAGGCGATGTTCATTGGGCGCATTCTCCTTTAGTTATTATGTGGCCCCATCTTATGCGCCCCCAGGGTACAAAACAGGGTACAAAAACAGACCAGTTTTAGGCCGGTTTTTGCCCTAATCGGTTAGTTCATGGTATAGCCGTTCCGTTTCCGGGGAGGGAGCAAGCCCCAGGATCTTGAGGGCTGCCCTGCAAGCCTGGTATTGATGGTGGATGGCGGCGCGGTCCATGCGGGCGGTATGGATGCGCATCATCAGCCGGTGCACCTCCTCCCGGTAGGGGTCGATCAACAGGATCTGCTGGGCTGTGCTAAGGGCGTCGTTGAGCCGCCGCCCCGAGAATTGGAGTTGGGCCAGATCTCCCAGCGCCGAGAGTTGGATCTGTTCCAGGCGCTCCCGTTCCCCCAGCGCCCAGGGCAGGTCCACATCCGCCAGGTACGGACCTTTCACCAGTACAATGGCCTTTTGATAGTTCTCGATCTGCTCATCGATCTCACGTGTGGCGCGGGCCCGCGCCAGGTAGGTCTCGAAGGCCTCCACGTCGTACTCGTAGTCCAGACCGAAGTTGAAGCGGTAGTATTCCTCGTCGAAGAGGATGATGTCGCGCCGTGTGGCGCGCCGCAGCCGGAAGATATAGGCCTTGAAGCGCTTCTTGAGGACCAGTGGGTCCTCGCCCTCCGGCCAGAGCGCCGCCGCCACCTGTTCCTTGGTGACCGCCACACCCCGGCTGAGAAAATAGAAGAACAGGTCGCGCACCGACTGGGTGCTCCATTCCGAGGAACTGACGATCCTGCCGTTGACCTGCACCTCGCTGCGCCCGAAGGCGCGGATGACCAGGCTGGCCGAGGGCATCTCGATGGACTGCCCCAGGCGCCGGATGGAACGCCGTATGCCCGGCAGCTTGTTTTGCAGACGCAGGGCGCGGTCCAGGATGTTGTGCAGCTTTCCGCCGGTCAGCGGGTCAGCCCTCAGGGTCCTGAGCCAGGGCGAGGCCTGTGCGATCATCACCAGCACCGAATGGGCGGGGTTCTTCCCGGGGCTGACCACCTCAAGGATCGCATCTGCGGCCTGTTTTGATTTTCCGGTTTCGCTGAGGCCTGCTGCCAGCCAGATGCGGCTCCAGGTGGATTCGAGCTCCCTGGCGTCTTGGGTGAAGCACAGCATGGATTGCTCGAAGCTGGAAACCGCCTTTTCCGGCTGGCGGGCCAGCAAGTGAATGCGGCCTTCAATCAGTGCCCGCAGCCCGCGCTCATAGGGCGAGGCGCTGGACTGCAGCCTTTGATGTCCTTTTTGCAGGATGGTACGTGCCTGCCCGATATCCTGCTGGAGCACTGCCAGGTTGGCGCGCGCCAGGATCAGGTAGGTATCGATGAAGCCGCCCGACCACTGGTCGGCGATGGGCTGGGCGCGTTCATAAGCCTGCCGTGCCGCCTCATAGTCCTCCACCTCGGCATACACATCGCCCAGGCTGAGCAGGATCAGAGCCTCGGCCCGGGAATAGCGGCTCTTGCGGGCCAGCATCAGGGCCTGGTCGAGCGCCTCGACCGCCCGTTCGTATTCGCCTCTCTGATGTTCAAGATTTGCGATATTGTTCAGCACATCCGCCTGGGAGGCCAGGTTGTTCTCCTTGCCCCAGATCTTCAACGCCCTTTGAAACGCCGAATTGGCGGCCTCCATATCACCGATGGCAGCATGGACCACGCCGGTCTCCACCAGCAGGAGCGGGATGCTGCCGGTCTCCTTCAACGCCCCGAAGAGCGAGAGGGAATGCTCCAGGTAGCCGATGGCCTCCTGGGAATGGCCCAGCCTGAAGAGCCCCGCTCCCTTGATACGCAGCGCCTCGGCATAGGCGGCCTGCAGCTTTGGCTCGGCTTCGGTCAGCCTCAGCACTTCCTCGGCGTGCTCCAGCGCAGCCTCATATTTTCCAAGCTGGCGGTAGGCGCTGGCGCGCCGCGTCAGCACCAGCGCCAGGCCCTCGATATCGTTGCTTTGCCGGTAGGCTGTTTCGGCCTTGTTCAGCAGATTGATGGCCTCGCGATAATTTCCCCGGACGATGGCCATGCCGCCGCGCAGCGAGATCAACCCCGGGCGCTCGGTGACCAGCGCCGGCGGCAGCGCATTGACCCAGCCCTCCAGCGTGGTGAACCCGTGCTGCAGCATGGGCGTGCCGGCATGTTCCACCAGTTTCGCCAGGCATTCCGTGTCCTCCAATTGCTGGCAGGTGAAGTAGGCTTTTTCCCATTCCAGGTTGTCCTCGTGGAACTTTGCCAGCCTCACCAGGATCGGTTGGATCTCCTCCGGGCGTTCGGCCTTCATACGGGTTTGCAGGTAGTCCCTGAAGAGCGGGTGATAGCGGATCCAGCCGCCGTCTCCGCCCACCTGCAGGATGAAGAGGTTTTTCTCCACCAAGGTGCTGATATTGGCGCTCCAGTTCTGCCGCCGGGAATGGAAGGGCCGGAGGACGGCCTCGCACAGGTCGGCGTTGAATTCCTCCGGCAGCGAAGTGCGCAGGAGAAATTCGCGCAGCGCCTTGGGCTGCCTGTCAAGCACCTGTTTCCCAAAATAAGCGAAGGTGTCCGCGCCCGGGATGCGCGGCTGGTCGCTCTCGTCCGAGAGCAGGATGCCGGTGATCCACCCGCTGCTCTGCTCGCACAGCTTCCGGGCGGTGTTCTCGCTGATCTCCCGTTGGAGGTTCTGGTGGAAGAGCGCCTGGATCTCCTGCGGTTGGAAGGACAACTCCAACTGCCCCAATCCCTGGATCTGTTCGCGCGCCACCATCAGGGTCAGGTCCGGGAGGTCCGGCAGAGTGCGGGTTGCCAGGATCATGTGGCAGTTGTCGTCTACAAGCTCCAGGAAACGGTTGAGGATGGAGGCGATCTGCGGATGTCCGTCCATCAGGTGGAAGTCATCCAG
>CAYMQX010000338.1:0-3875 GCA_964392495.1 uncultured Anaerolineaceae bacterium | reverse complement strand
GGCCATGGCCGAGACATTGGTGGGGAATCCCAGCATCTGCAGGATGCCGAAATAGGCTACGACTGCGCCCGCATTGATGAGCCCGGCGCGGAACAGCAGCAGCGCGTGGATCAGGCCGAAGGCCAGCGCCAGCCCCAGGAACAGGATGGGGGTGAAGCGCGCCTCGATATCCCCCTGCCGCACAAAGGCGTCCCGCACCCGCCGTGCGTTGGTGACGAAGCGGTCGATCTCCGGTCCTTCCTGGGCCGCGCCTTTCATGATCTCCACACCGTCCAACGCCTCGGAGAGGTGCGTGTTCATCGTGCCGAAGGTGCCGCGCACCTCATCTGTGACCGGCGACATGACCCGCAGGTAGCGCCGCAGCGCGAAGAAATAGCTGATGACAAAGACCGCCGGGGTGATCAACAGCGAGACATGGTACTGCCCCACAAAGAAGAAGGGCATGACAATAAACATTGCCGAGCCGATCACCAGGTTGAGTCCGGGGCTGAACAGATAGTTGACCTCGCGCACGTCGTTGGTGGCGCGCGCCATCGTATCGCCCACCGGCTGCAGGTTATGGAAGGTCATGCTCTTGCCGAGCAGGGAGAGGTACAGCTCATCACGGATATCCCGCTCTATCCGCTGGGCAAGCAGTTCGGCACCAAAATTGCGGCCAAACTGCAGGACGCCGCGCACGATCTGCGACCCGCCGATGATGAGCGCCAGCGGCAGCAGCACGCTGGTATCCGGTTGAGGCGCCAGCATGGCGTTGAAGGCGTTCCCGGTGAGCACCGGCACCACGGCGGCCAGCGCCGCGTTCCCGATCGCGCCGACCACCATGATAATGATGATGTACCAATATCGCGAAGCATGTGACCAGATCCAGCGCACCGGTCCGCTTCTATCGCTGCCATGTTGGCGCGCGAGTGTAAATTCTGCTGGAAGGGAGAGGGAAGACATGCGGGAGATTGTACCATCCGTCCCGTAATGCACTTTTGGGTGCGGCTAATGCAGGGAACGCATCCATCCCGTCAACCGTTAATGTGCCCTCTCTGTAAAACTGCAGCCCGCCATTCGGCGGGCTGCTCTGCTGTACGCTTTAATCTTTGGCGCCGGTCAGCCTCAGCGTGACCAGGGGAGCGCCTTCCTTCCGGAATTCCAGCACCTCGGGGTGCTTCTGCGCGTATTTTTCCATGCCCTTGCTGTCCCATGAGACGCGCCCCCTGGTATAGATGGCGCGATACGCTCCGCCGGAGACACTCTCACCGCGCATCAGCACCTCCGTCCTGATCCCGGTTTCCAGTGTCTCGATGTTCTCCTGGACCGAGTCGAGGATCGGCTGATATTCCACCTCCAGCGCATCCAGCTCGGACTGGACCTTCTTCAGGATCTCCTGCCGTCTGGCCTCGTAGTCCAGGCGGGCCGCATCTTCCGCCTCGTGCAGGTTGCTCAGACGCTCCAGCAGGGAGGCCACATACTCGCGTTCAGGCTTTTCTCCGGCTTGTGCCAGTTGTTTGACCGCCAGTTGTTTGAGGTCCTTTTTCAGGTTCTCCTGCATTCCTTTGGCCCGGCAGTGATCGAGGATCGAGCCCCACATCTGCGCCAGTTCCTCCCGATCCATGCCCCGCTCAGGCGCGATCTCATCCGGTGTCCGGGGGGCGTTCCCGTCCAAGCCATACCGCAGCCTCACCACCTGGAACCAGTCATCCTGTCCTGACGGCCCGGCCATGTGCCGCTGGAAGGATTCCACGAAGGCGGAGATGAGCGCCTGCAAGGAGGCCCCTTCCAGCCGGTCGATGCGCCTCTGCTCAAAGCCCAGCTCGCGCAGAACCCCCGGCAGGTTGGTGTCCGCTCCATAGACTGCGGCCAGCAGGGAATCCACTCCCCTGCGCTGAATTTCGAAATCCATGACCGGCTCCTTTTCTGTGCTTCAGGCGGGAAAGATCTTCTCGAATACTTCGGGGCAATACTTCTGAACCATCTCCGAGGACAGGCCATTCTCCTTGCAGATGGCGGCATACAGATCTGCCGACGGGCGCTTGATGCGCTTCTGGGTTTCCACGTCCAGGCTCCACAAACCGAAGCGCTGTGTCCAGCCGCGCTCCCATTCGAAGTTGTCGACCAGCGACCAGTGGAAATAGCCCTTCACCGGCCAATTAAAGTTCACGCCGCGCCACATCTGGTGTACATGCTGCGCCAGGTAGCGCGGCCGCATATGGTCGTCCAGGTCCTCCGTGCCGTTCTCGGTGATGAGGATGGGCAGGTTGGGATAGGTGCGCACCGCCCAATCCAGCGAATCAAACAGGCCTTCGGGGATGGAAGCGATCAAACGGTTGGTGCTCAGGTCCGCACCTTCGGGGTAGCTGGAATGCGTGAACATCTCCCTGTGGTTGGCCAGGTTGAAGGAAACGGTATCCGTCGAGTAATAGTTAAGTCCCAGAAAGTCTTGTTTTCCCTGCGCCTCGGGGATGGCCACCCTCCCCACCGGCGAGCGCAGTACGCCGCTGCTGATGGCCGAGGGGAAGGCCATGTTCACACCCTCATGGCGCATGCGGCGCATCAGGCGGTCCAGCGGGGACCAGGCATGCTTCGCCGTCATGGGACGGTAGTGCAGGGCATAGCCCACCCGCGCTTCGGGTTGGAGCCGGTGGATGGCAAGATAGGCCGCGCTGTGACCGCGCAGCAGTGAGGCTTCCACCTGTACCGCCCGTTTTAAATCCTGCACACCCGGCGGGAAGTCGCCGGTCACATATCCGCTCAGCGCATAGACGTTCGGCTCGTTGATCGTGCACCACAGGGTACAGTAATCCTTGAGGGCGTCCACCGTCTTGTGGACGAACTTCTCGAAGAGAGCAGGTGCTTCCGCGTTTTCCCATCCACCCATCTCATACAGCCAGAGGGGATCGGTGAAGTGATGAAGGGTGACCATCACCGTCATGCCGCGCTCGCGCAAACCGCGCAGCATGGTGCGGTATTTTTCCAGGGCCGATTCGTCCCACTGGTCCGGGGTGGGCTGGATGCGGCTCCACTCCACCGAGAGCCGGTGCGCGTTCTGGCCTGCTTCGGCGGCCCGGTCGAAATCCTCCCGCCAGCGGCCGCCCCACCAGTCGCATGCCAGGCCCGATCGTCCGTTGGTATGCCCCTCCTCTTCCCACTTCCACCACTGGTTGTTGGTATTGCCGCCTTCCACCTGGTGGGCGGCGGTGGCCGTCCCCCACAGGAAACCGCGCGGAAAATGATAGGTAGCTTGTGGCATGAGAAATTCTCCTGATCTACTTTGAAGGCTGCCTTGCAAGCAGGGCCAGGTACAGCGCCACGGAACCCGCCGCGGCGGCATTGAGCGATGCCACCTGCCCGCGCATTGGCAGCCTCACAAGGATATCGCATTTGGACCTCACCAGCGGGCGGATGCCTTCCCCCTCCGAACCCACCACCAGCCCCAGCGAGCCGTTCAGGTGACGGGTCCCCGCCTCCAGTTCCGACCCCGCCTGGTCCAGCCCCACGATCCAGACCTCCGCCTCCCGCAGGATGTCCAGCGCCTGCGCCAGGTTCCAGCGCGCCACGCGCAGGTGCTCGCTGGCGCCCGAGGAGGCGTTGACCGCCGCAGGCGTCACCTCCACGCTGTGCGCCAGCGGCAGTATGACCCCATGTACCCCCACGGCCTCGGCGGTGCGCATGAGGGCGCCGAAGTTCTGCGGGTCGTTAAGCGAATCCAGGATCAGGACAAAGGGCGGCTCACCCCGGGCGCGGGCCTGTTCCAGGATGTCGAGCACATCGCTGTACGGAAATGCGCTCACCTCCGCGACCACGCCCTGGTGGTTCTGGTGGATCTTGTCAAGCCTTGAACGCGGTGATTTTTCAACCGGGATACGCCGTTCACGGGCCAACTGTCG
>CAYMQX010000337.1:0-3884 GCA_964392495.1 uncultured Anaerolineaceae bacterium | reverse complement strand
GATCCAAAAGGATACCAAACGTGAGCCGATTCCCTTCATGGTCTATTCCGGAGTTCTTGCAGGTATGCTTCTTCTGTGGGTTACCGGGTTATGGATCAAGTAAAGGATCAAATGACACCGATATTTTCTGAATCCATCCAAGACTATCTCAAGAATATATATGATCTGAGCTCGGACGGCTCCCCGGCCAGCACCAAGGATCTTGCAGAACGGCTGGATATTGCCCCCGCCTCTGTGACGGGGATGATACAAAGGCTGGCTTCATCCACCCCTCCGCTGATACATTACAGGAAGCATCAGGGCGTAACGCTTACATTAGAAGGCCGGCGGGCTGCCTTGGAAGTCATCCGGCATCACCGTTTGCTCGAGGCTTATCTGGTCCAGGCTCTGGGCTATTCCTGGGATGAAGTTCATGAGGAGGCCTGCCGGCTGGAGCATGTCATTTCTGAGGATTTCGAAGCCCGGATCGCCAAGGCGCTCGGTGATCCCACGCGCGACCCTCACGGCGACCTCATTCCCCGGGCCGACCTCACGATGCCCGCTGAGGATTCACAGCCTCTCTTTGCTCTACGTCCGGGACAATCCGCCACCATAGAGCGAGTAAGCGATGAAGAGCCGGGTTTCTTGCGCCATTTGCAAAAGCTCGGGCTGGTTCCCGGTGCCAGGCTGATGGTCTCTGAGTTTTCAGAGTTTGATGGAAACCTGACACTCAACATCGCAGGGCAGGTTGTGATCATCGGACCTGCGATCAGCAGTCGCATCTTCGTAGCCTCCTAAAAAGTACCTGATTCCATTCATCGGGATGAGGAAGCCCATTTACTCGAGCGCATCGTAGCGGAATATTGCGACAAACAAAAAAAACAAAGGTGCCTTTTTTCTGCGCCTCAAGATATGATGTAGAAGGAAATTATGACAGTCAAACAAGAGACACGAAAATCGACAGAACTATTGGGTGGGGATTCCAGTACCCTCCAGGCCGCCAATGAAATCCTGAGCGGCCAAAGCAAGAAAGGCTTCTTTGCACGTCTGCTTCCCTTCATGGGTCCCGCCTTCATCGCCAGCGTGGCTTACATGGATCCCGGCAACTTTGCAACAAATATCCAGGGAGGCGCAGAGTTTGGCTACACTCTGCTATGGGTTATTGTCGCAAGCAACCTGATGGCTATGCTCATCCAATCGTTATCTGCCAAACTTGGAATTGCGTCCGGGCTAAATCTTGCCGAACAGTGCCGGAATAATTTCCCGCGTCCCATAGTTTGGGGCATGTGGGTTATCAGCGAGCTGGTGGCTATGGCTACTGATCTGGCCGAGTTCCTGGGGGCGGCCCTTGGTCTTAACCTGCTCTTCGGAATACCGCTCTGGTTGGCCGGGCTCCTTACAGTGGCGATCACATTTCTGATCCTTGGTCTGGAGCGCTACGGGTTCCGACCCCTTGAGGCTGTCATCACAGGACTGGTCGGGATCGTAGCAGCAAGCTATCTTATAGAGACCATTCTCGACAAGCCAGACTGGAGCAGTGTGGCTTTTCACGCTTTTGTGCCGTCATTCTCCGGTACCGAAAGCGTCCTCATCGCCACAGGGATACTCGGCGCGACCGTCATGCCGCATGTCATCTTTCTGCACTCTGCGCTTATGCAGGGCCGGATCGTGGTCAAAGACAGCGTTCAGCGCAAGAAGCTCTTCCGCTTCGAAGTGATCGATATTGGCATTGCCATGGGGCTGGCGGGCTTAATCAATGCGGCCATGCTCATCATGGCCGCATCCACCTTCTTCAACAATGGCCTCACTCACATCGGGACGATCGAGGAAGCCCACCGGACCCTGGAACCCCTCCTCGGAAGTGCAGCCTCCTGGGTCTTTGGAATCTCTCTGCTCGCTTCGGGTCTATCTTCGTCCTCAGTGGGTACCATGGCCGGCCAGGTCATTATGGGAGGTTTTCTCCACCGGCAGATCCCCACCTGGGTCCGACGTCTCGTAACAGTGATTCCTCCCATGCTCATCATTTTGATGGGTTTGGATCCAACCCGGACGCTCGTGATCAGCCAGGTAGTGTTAAGCTTCGGGCTGCCCTTCGCCATTGTCCCCCTTGTAATGTTCACGGCGCGTAAAGACATCATGGGCGACCTTGTCAACCGCCGAAGCACGACGATCATCGCCGGCCTCATTGCCACCTTGATCCTCGCTCTAAATATCTTCCTTCTTGCTCAGATCTTCACGGGGAGCTAGCCATGTTCAAGCATATTCTCGTACCTTTGGATGGTTCCGCACTGGCAGAAAGTGTTCTTCCTGCCGTCGTGACGTTTGCAGCAACCGCGCAGGCATCTGTTACTCTTATTCATATTATAGAGCTAAACGCTCCGGATGTGGTCCATCAGGACCACCATCTTACCGAAAGTGCGGAGGCCGAGGATTATTTAATAACAATTGCCGGGAGCCATTTCCCCCCCGGAATCCTGGTCCAATGGCATGTCCACACCGCCGCCGTAAAAGATGTGGCGGCAAGCATAGCTGTCCATGCAAATGAGTTTGACTCCGATCTGATTATTATGTGCTCACACGGGCAGAGCGGTATGCGTGACATGCTGTTCGGAAACATTGCCCAGCAAGTCATCGCTCGCGCTGCTGCTCCCGTTCTACTTCTGCGGCCTGAAGGGCAAACCGAAAAAGGCCGATTTGCAATTCATCGGATCCTTGTTCCTCTTGACAGCGAATCAAGGCATGACGAGGTTTTTCCTTTTGCCGCGGGTTTGGCTAGAGCTTTCGGGTCTGAGATTGGCCTTCTGACCGTGATCCCCACCTACGGGACTCTGGCAGGAGAACAGGCGGCGCTTGGAAGCCTTCTTCCCGGGACGACCTCGGCGCTCCTTGATATTGAGGAGGAGGCGACCCGAACTCACCTCCAGGGTCATCTTTCCGAACTACAAAAGGAGGGTTTTGTTGCTGCAGCAGCAATCGCTCGAGGGGATCCTGTTTCAGAGATAGTGGCTGCCGGCGCGCGCTGGAAGGCTGATCTGGTTCTGCTGGCTACACATCGCAAAGCAGGTATGGATGCATTCTGGGCCCGCAGTGTCGCTCCCAAAGTCGCTCGAAATATGCATTCGCCCATCCTGCTCCTCCCACTCAAATAATCCATGGTTACTTGAACCATCAGCCTGATGATCTTCCCGATAATCAGGCTGATTTTATTCGGCCCTGGATTCAGCCTCTTGATTTTCAGATAAAATCATTGAACCTCATTCAAGGAGCAAAAAGTGGAAATGCAGTATAGACATTTGGGAAGGGCCGGAATAAAGCTTAGCCTCCTGTCACTCGGTTCATGGGTGACATTTCATAATCAGGTCAATGTGGAAGCGGCCAGGGAAATGATGTTGGCAGCCTACGAGGCCGGCATCAACTTCTTTGATAACGCGGAGGCCTATGCCAATGGGCAGTCAGAGGAAGTGATGGGCGAGGCGCTGAAACAGCTTGGCCTGCGCCGTTCCAGCTACCTGATTTCGACCAAATTCTTTTGGGGAATTCATAAAGGTCCCAACGAGAGGAATACACTCAATCGCAAGCGTCTCCTGGAAGGAATCGATGGATCACTGCGAAGGCTTGGACTGGAGTACGTCGACCTGATTTTCTGCCACCGGCCTGACCGCGAGACTCCCATCGAGGAGACTGCACATGCCATGCATAATATCGTTGAATCGGGGAAAGCAATTTACTGGGGAGTCTCGGAGTGGCGGGCAGATGAGATCCGTGCAGCCTGGGATATCTGCGATAGGCACGGCTGGCACAAGCCGACCATGGAGCAACCTCAATACCATCTGCTGCACCGCGATCGCGTGGAAGTGGAATATTCCCGGTTGTACGATGATATCGGACTAGGCACTACGATCTGG
>CAYMQX010000336.1:0-3895 GCA_964392495.1 uncultured Anaerolineaceae bacterium | reverse complement strand
CGAGGCGCGGCTCAACCGTCTGTCCGAGGAAATGCTGGCCGACCTGGAGAAGGATACAGTCGATTTCGGCCCCAACTTCGACGATTCGCTGGAGGAGCCGCTGGTGCTGCCGGCGCGGCTGCCGAACCTGCTGCTGAACGGCGCGGCGGGCATTGCCGTGGGCATGGCCACCAACATCCCACCTCACAACCTGCGGGAACTGACCGGGGCCATCAACCACCTGATCGACAACTACGACAATATGGACGAGATCCCGGTCGAGGCGCTGATGAAGTTCATCCCCGGGCCGGACTTCCCGACGGGCGGCATGATCGTTGGCAGTGAGGGCATTCTCTCGGCGTACGGGACAGGCCGCGGACGGATCGTCATGCGCGGCATCGCCCACATCGAGGAGATGAAGGGAAGCCGCCACCAGATCATCATCACAGAGATCCCCTACCAGGTGAACAAGGCCGGGCTGATCGAGCGCATCGCGGAACTGGTGCGCGAGGATCGCATTGACCAGATCTCGGACCTCCGGGATGAAAGCGACCAGCGCGGTATGAGCATCGTGATCGAATTGAAGCGCGGCGCGCAGCCCAAAAAGGTGCTGAACCAGCTCTACAAGTACACAGCCCTGCAGTCCACGTTTGGCGTGCAGATGCTGGCGCTGGTGGACGGTGAACCGCGCACGCTGCCCCTGAAGCGCGCCCTGCAGATCTTCATCGAGCACCGGCAGACGGTGATCGTCCGGCGCTCGAACTTCGAGCTGGCCAAGGCGCGCGCCCGGCAGCACATCCTGGACGGGCTGCTGATCGCCTTGAACAATATCGAGGCAGTCATCAAGGTCATCCGCGAGGCGGAGGATGCGGATGCCGCCAAGCTTCACCTGATGGAGCGCTTCAAGCTGAGCGAGGTACAGTCTCAGGCGATCCTTGACATGCAATTGCGGCGGCTGGCCGCGCTGGAGCGCTGGAAGATCGAAGAGGAACACCGCCAGGTGCAGGCGCAGATCGAATACCTGCTGGACCTGCTGGCCCATCCTAAAAAGATCCTGGCGCTGATCCAGAGCGACCTGAACGAACTGGCGGAAAAATACGGCGACGACCGCCGCACCCGCATCGCGGCGGACGCCAGCGAAGAGCTGAACGTCGAAGACCTGGTGCATGACGAGGCGGTATTGATCAGCCTGACGGAGCGCGGCTATATCAAGCGCGTCCCGGCGGCGGCTTTTCGCTCACAGAGCCGGGGTGGGCGGGGCGTGATGGGCCACACCATGAAGGAGGAGGACGAGGTGGTCATGCTGCTGCCGGCGCGCAGCCTGGATTCCATGCTGTTCTTCTCGGACCGCGGCAAGGTGTATTCGGAGAAGGTTTACCAGATCCCGGATGCTGACCGGGCCGCCAAGGGCGTCCCGCTGGTCAACGTCCTGGCGCTGGGAACCAATGAGCGCATTACCGCGGCCATTGCAGTCTCGGACTTCGCGGCGCACGGCTTCTGCATCATGGCCACGGCGCGCGGCAGGATGAAACGCGTGGACCTGAGTGAGTTCGCCGCGGTGCGGCCCTCGGGGCTGATCGCCGTCAACCTGGATGAGGGGGATACCCTGGGTTGGGCGCGTCTGACCTCCGGGCAGGATGAGGTCATCCTGGTCACGGAAATGGGCCTGGCCCTGCGCTTCTCCGAGAAGCTGGTGCGTTCCATGGGACGTCAGGCGGCCGGCGTGACGGGCATCCGGCTGAGGCCCGACGATGCCCTGACGAGCATGGATGTGGTGGACAAGGATGGGGCGCTGCTGGTGGTGACCACGGGCGGCTTCGGGAAGCAGACGCCCTTGAAGCAGTATTTGCCCAAGGGACGCGCCACCCGCGGCATGGCGACCATTGATCAGAAGGCGCTGGCGGAGATCGGCAGGATCGCCGCGGCCCGCGTGGTGCACATGGAGGATGACCTGACGATCATCACCTCCAACGGTGTGGCGCTGCGCCTGAAGGTCAAGGAGGTCAGGCAGGCCGGGCGGGCGACGCGGGGCGTGCACCTGATCAAGCCGCAGGAAGGGGACAGCGTGGCCACCGTGGCGCGCATCTCGGCGGAGGACCTGAAGAGGGCTGGCGCACCGGTCGATACCAATGGGAAAGAGGGGGCCGGGACGGAAGGCCAGCCTGCATTGATATAACGATGCAAGGCGGAAGGTTGAAAAAGGAAGGCCGGGAGAATTTCCCGGCCTTTTGATCTAGAAGAAGATGCCCATCTTGCCGAAGGCCAGCGAGCACAGGGCGCCCAGCAGGCAGACCAGGACCATCAGCATGACGGAGATCAGGAAGCGCTGGACAGGCGACATGCCGAGGAAGCGCCCGCGGCGGCGCGGGGGCGCCGGTATGGCGCTGGCATCCGCGGGTTGGAATTGAGCCTCGTCCTCGAAGAAGGGGCGGGAAGAATCGTCTCGCAAGTTATCAAGCATGGTTGCCTCTCGGTATGCGGGCGGTCCGGGTCTTGGGGACCGGGGACCTGCCTCAATTATGCACCGGACGGGCGCAGGTGTACATCCCCGGAGAGAATTGTAACGCGATTGCCATGCCCCTCATCCAGGAGCAGGCTGCCATCGGGGGCCAGGCCGTGCAGTACGCCCTGGATGGGAGCCTCGGCGCCGCCGGTGATCTCGACCGGCTCGCCGCGGAAGGCCAGGGCGGCCTCCCAGCGGGCGACCAGTTCGTCCCCGGTGAGCAGAGGGCGCAGGTCGATAAAATGGCGCAGGATATCGCGCAAGACCAGTTCACGCGGCGGGAGCGAGGCGGTTCCCAGCACGTCCTCCAGGCTGACGGCGGGGAAGGCCAGCATCATGGCGGGGGGCACCGAGGCGGCGCCCGTGTTCAGTCCCACGCCGATCACGACGCAGTCAATGGCCTCGCCGCTCCAGACGGATTCGATCAGGATCCCGGCGGCCTTGCTGCTGCTGATGAGGATGTCATTGGGCCACTTGATCTGCGCGGGAACGGAATGGCTTTGGAGGGCCGCCACCACGGACAGGGCGGCGAGGCCCACAATGCGGGAGATGAAGGGTTGTTCGCCGGGGGTGGGGCGCAGGAGCAGGCTGAAGGCCAGGGCGGCGCCGGGCGGGGTGAACCATTTGCGTCCCTGGCGGCCGCGGCCGGAGGTCTGTTCATCGGCCACGACCAGCGAGAGGTCCGCAGCTCCCTGTGCGGCCCAGGCAAGGGCCTCGTCGTTGGTGGAGCTTACGGAGGGAAAATAACGAAGCTCGCCGAGGGGCAGGTCACGCAGGCTGAGACGCAGGACCTTCTCATCCATCACTGGACAATTTCGAGGGGATTGATGTTGCTGCCGCCGAGGCGGATCTCGAAGTGCAGGTGGGAGCCGAAGGAGTTGCCGGTATTGCCGGCCAGGCCGATCAAGGTGCCCTGGCCGACGCCCTGGCATTGACTGACGTTGATCTGGCTGAGGTGGGCATAGACGGTGACATAGCCGTTGCCGTGGTCGATCTGCACCACGTTGCCGTAGCCGTAGTTCCAGCCGCCCTGGGCCATGGTGACGACGCCCGCGGAGGCGGCATAGACGGGGTCGCCTTCATTGGCCTGGATGTCGATGCCGAGATGGCCGGGGCCGTAACCGTTGCCGGAGACCACGTGGGAGTTGGCAGGCCAGCCAAAACCGCTGCCCACCGGGCCGCCGCCGCAGGCATTGCTGCCGAAGTCGGAGGTGCCGGTGCTGCCGTTGTTGCTGCGGGAGGCGGTCATGAGGTCGGCCTCCCAGTTGCGCAGTTCGCGTGAGCCGCCCGGGATCATGATGCGGGTGCCGGGTTGGATGATGGGATCGGCGAGGTCGAGGTCATTGCCGGGGAAGTTGATGATGGACTCAGGATCAGCGTCGAATTTGGCGGCCACCGCGTCGAGGGTATCGC
>CAYMQX010000335.1:0-3914 GCA_964392495.1 uncultured Anaerolineaceae bacterium | reverse complement strand
TCCAGAAATCTGCGGGGTTCGTCGGGGTGCCGTCGGGTCCAAAGACGAAGGGCGGATGAGGGGAAATGAGGTGGATGTAGGCAAAGGTGGGCACCGGGTCACGGGCCAGGCCCTCCAGGCTGTCAAAGACGAGGCGGAAGCGGTCGCGGGCGGTGCGCGCCAGAACAGCATCCGCGTCCACCCAGCCCAGATCCGCCAGCGGACGCGCCAGGGTGGTCCGCAGAAACAGCCCCTCGAATTCGGTCAATCCTTTTGTAAAGGGGGTGGGGGCAAGGAATTCATCCGCGTCATGCAGTTCGATCCAGTCAAAACCATTGGCGAAGTTGACGGTCTTGTAACCCAGGCTCTCAAAGTTGTAGCGCACGGCGCTGTGCTTGAGCGTATCCCAAAGGTGGCTGCGGCCAATGTTTTCCGGCGTGAAACTGCTGTCAAGCTCCTGAAGGTACTGCATGTTGAGCGAGGAGCTCAGCGACATCTCGGTGCGTCCGTAGTTACTTTGGCTGCATTCCGCCACATAAAAGCCCCTATCCTTCAATGCGTTCAGGAAGGGCTGGTTGTCATATCTGTAGATCTGGAGCAGCAGGTCATCGCGTGCGTACGAATCCAGAATGAAGTAATATACGTCGGGCAGAGGCCTGGCCGGCTGCAGTTCCTGGATGGGCGCCTTTTCAGCGGCGGCGCGGTGCAAAGAGCCCGATGACCGGATGGAAAAGGCCTGTACTGCCGACATTGCGACCAGTCCCAGCGCGATCAGGTTCAAGCTCGATGTCACCCCGCCAAAGCCCAGATGTGGGCGGCTGGCCCACCAAGCCGAGAGCAGGAACAGCAGCGCCCAGATGAACAGAAGCCACGGACCGGGCGGAAGCTTTGGAATGGCGTTCTGGAGCAGGTCAAAAACATGGCCGTAAGAGAAGAAAAGCAGCAGCCAGAGCAGCGCCAGAAAGGCTGCCCGGTGAGGCCGCTTGAAGACCAGCCAGAGGGCCAGAAACAGCAGCAGCGCCAGCAGCACCGAAGCAAGGAGGGCCCGCAGCCCTGCAAGTGCTTCCACCTGGCCGCTGTTGAACGCCAGGAGGGCCAGAACAGGATAAACAGCAAAAGCAATCGGATACCAGGGAATGGAGAAACATGTCCCCCATTGGCGGATGAAAGGAGTCTTGTTCATGGGTCAGGGCGTGTGCGGATCGGACTTCACACGCCCGGTCACATCCACAAAGTCGTAGGGCCGGGCATGCATGAGAAAGTAATTTTTATCCGCCAGCAGCTCATAGCTTCCGCCAAAATAAGTATTGAAAAGCGCCCGGAATGAATTCACCGGGCTGATGGAGGGGTACAGCCGGGAGTAATCCCCATCCGGAAAGTAATAGGCATTGAGGATGGCATGCTGCTCCCACATATTGCTCTTGCGGACTTCATCTTCACCGTAATAACTCACCGGGCCGTGATCGCCCTGGAGCAGAATGATGGGCGGGGTATCGGAGCGCGCCAGGATGCGATCAATGCTCTTCAACACCTCATGGTCGATAAAATCCACCTGGTCTGCATACATCTTGGCGACCTGCGCCCCTCCATCCTGCCGCCCCGGCGCCGAGAGAGAATACGGGCGGTTGTGTGGCAGGCGGTCGCCCTCCCGATCAAAGACATAAGGCGGGTGCGGCGAGACGATATGCGCAAATACGAAGAAGCTCCCATCCATGTGGGCAAAGTCCGGCAGGTGCTCCAGCGCATACAGGACGGTCAGTCTGTGCAGGTCATAGGGGGTTTCGAGTGTCTCCGCCTGGACGATCTCCTCCGGGACCAGGCCTGTATCGTAAAGGAGCCGTAGGGCCGAGGAATGGACCAACTGCCCCTCGAAAGGGTTCAGCGTCCAGGGGTTCTGGAACTCGCGCACATCCCGCGGTGAAGGCCTGAGATAGTGGTCCAGATCGCGAAACTCGGTGTAGAAGTCATCGGTCTGGAAGGCGCCCAATTGGTAGCCGGCCTGTTGGAAGGACCGAAACACCTGATTCTGGCGAAGCAGCAGTCCCAGAGGCTCGCGGTTGTTTGAATCCGCCCCGTACTGGTCCTCCAGGTTATTGACATATTCCATGTTCAGCGAAGAGGCGATGGATTGCAGCGTGGAACTGTAATTACTGGTACTCTCGTCCGCAATATAAAAGCCGCGCTGCCTCAGGGCCTCTGTGAACCAGCTGTTGTCGTATCCATAAAATGCCCGCAGCACATCTGTCCGGGCATGCATGTCCAGCACGATGTAGTAAACGTCTGGAGCCGGGCCCGAAAAATGAGTCTGCAACGCAGCGGGCTGTTCAACCTTTTGTGAATTGCGTGCCCTTATGGACTGCACAGAATAGCTGACCACCCCGTAGACCGGTAGGGCAACCAGGATCAACCCGACCAGGTTGAGAAGATGGGTCTCCTCAAAGCGCGTCTGCTTTCTGAACAGCCATGCCACGAAACCCAGAAAGACCAGCGCCCAGAACGGAACAAGGAAAGCGCTGCGCCCGATCCGCACGGGTCCCAGTAAGACGCCCTGCAAGAGCGAATACACATGCCCGTAGGAAAAGAACAGCACCAGGGTCACGGAGGTCAACAGGGCGGCTTTGGGCCAGTCTCCGAGCAGCAGCCGGAAGAGGGCCAGGAGCAGGAGCGCCAGGACCAGCGAAACCACAGAGGCGCGCAGCGCGTCGATCGCCTCCACCTGTGATATGTTGGCGGCCAGCAGTGCCAGCACCGGGTAGAGGGCTGCAAGAAAGGGGTGGAAAGGCCATTTCCTGAGCATTAGGGCTATGGGTTATCCCTTCCGCTGCATCAGGAACCCGGCAATGGCGAAGTCCAGCTCTTCATCGATGTCCCAGGCTTCTTCCGCCGCGATCTCGAACATCCGCGGATGGCTGCCGATGCGATGCCGTTTTTCGCGCAGGGTATCCTGTCCGAACATATAAATGCAGGAGTTCTCCTCGTACACGGGGGGAAGGTCCTGTGTTTGAAGCAGTTCCTCCGGGTTGTGGTTGATCGCCCGGCCGCGGCTGTCGTACAGGCGGGTTTGCAGGCGTGTGACCGAGAAGAGCGAGTCGATCTCCGGAAGCCCGGATTCGAAAGCCTGGATAGCGCGGGAGACCGTCCCTGCGTGCAGCAGCGGGTTGGTGCTGTGCGTCTGGAGATAGTAATCCGCCGACACCAACCCCACATCATGAAGCAGGATCTCGTTCATGGGAACATCATCAGCGCGCAGTTCCATGGAACGTTCGATGATCTGCACCCCCGGAAAGTGCCTGCGCAAACCTTCCATCACCGGCTCCGAATCCGTGTCCACCGCGATCCGCCCGATCTCAGGGACGGCCAACAGCGTCTCGATGATATGGTGAAAGAGAGGCTTGCCCGCCAGCAGGCGGTAGTTCTTGCCGGGGACGCGCTGGCTGTGGTGGCGCATGGGGACAAGAGCTGCAAATCGGTTCATGATCTCTCTATTTTATGACTGATATTTTCTTCGATGAAGGTCGCAGCGGTCCAGAGAGGTTGTCCCCGGTGATATGGTTTGTCGACTTTGTTAGCTTTTACAGGCGGCCTGCCCCTGTCTCTCGGGCGGCTGCCTGCAGGCGCCTAAAGCGGCGTCCCAGACAGGTGCGCCAATCTGAAGACTTGCTGCGTCTGCATGAGGGGCCCGGGAGATGGATGCCGAGGCAGTATATCATTTTTCAGGGTAGTGGATGGGCTCCACCTCGCGTTGAGAGGGGAGGCCGCTCTCACCTGTGCGCGCATAGTAGAAGGTCTCGCGCAGCTGAGGGGTGAGCGATCCTGAATCCTTATAGCCCAGACGTGTGCCGTGGAACTGCATAATACGGAACCACAGGATCGAAGCCAGGCTCTTCCCCAGCACATGCTCCTGCGCCGCATGACGCATGTCGCTCATGATATTG
>CAYMQX010000334.1:0-3915 GCA_964392495.1 uncultured Anaerolineaceae bacterium | reverse complement strand
TGATCGGCGGTGAGGAGCAGGTCGGGGGCGTAGGCGATGCCGCTGGCGGGGAAGCGCTTGCGCGCGTCCACGAGCAGGGTGTAGGCGGAGGCGGCCTCGACGGCGGCGGTCAGGGCGGCGGAGAGTTCGGTCAATGCGTTGGGCATGGCGGCGTCCTTTCAAACTATAACATGATATGCAGACAGTCTAACCATAATGAGGCAAGGCCGCATCGGGGGAATGGGGGGGAGGCGGCCTGCCCGTTCGGGGAGGTGGAGGTCGGGGGATGTTTGCTCTGCCGGGGGTGGATGGCTATAATGAAAGGGGAGGGAAGACATGAAGGGATTCGATCTTTTGCGTGTCCTGGCGATGCTGCTGCTTGTGCTCGTCCTCGCGCAGTTCCTCCCCATGATCCTCTCGGGGGACTGGAGCTGGCCGGAGGCCTGGTACTCGGCCATCGCTGCCATCCTTGCCTTCGGGATCAGCCGGGGAATCGCCGGGCGCCGCCATCCGGACCTGATCGCGGAGCGCGCGCAGTTCATGCAGGCGAAGGATACCAGGCCCTGGAACCGGGTCCTGACGCCGCTGCTGGCCGTGCTGTGGATGCTGGTCATGGCGGCGGCGGGGCTGGACCGCGCCTACCACGGGCCGCAGGGCTTCCCGCTGCCGGTAAAGATATTGGCGGGGCTGCTGGTCGCCGCGGGGTACTGGGTCTCCTCCGCGGCGCTGGTGGAGAACCGCTTTTTCTCCGGTACGGTGCGCATCCAGCGAGAGCGCGGTCATGAGGTTGTATCCACGGGCCCCTATCGCTTTGTGCGGCACCCCGGGTATGCAGGCGGGCTGCTGGTGTACCTGTCCACGCCGCTGCTGCTCGATTCTGTGTGGACCCTCCTGCCCGCGCTGCTGCTGGCCTTCGTCCTGATCCTGCGGACGGCGCTGGAAGACCGCACACTGCAAGCCGAACTGCCCGGCTACCGGGAGTACGCCGCCCGGACGCGCTACCGCCTGCTGCCCGGCGTCTGGTAAATGAGGAGCAAATGTGCATCCTCTGGGGAAAAAAACATGCCCGGGAGAAAACGCTTATCTGCCAGCCAACACAGCGTCCCGTAAGAGCGCCGGGAGGATATGCATCTGACGTATGGGACTTCGCTTCGCTCGCTTCGCTCGCAGCGACATTTGCACGAATTTGATGTCGTTGCGAGGCGGCGTACTTCCGCCGAAGCAATCTCACGGTAACAACAGCCAATCATCTCTTGAAAATCGGGAAACTGCTTCGCTTCGCTCGCAGCGACATTCGGGAGACTGCTTTGCTTCGCTCGCACCGACATCTGGAATCTGTGATTTAATGGATGGAATTCGCGCAGGATGCCTTCGCGGTCGTCCATTGTGGTTGGCATCAGAGATCCCTTTATACGTAGTGAAAGGTTGTCAAACATGGAAAGCTTAAGAAGTTTTTTGCCCATGGTCGGCGTTCTCTTGATCGTCGGACTGGCCGGACTGGTCCGATTTGCACAGGATGTAAGAGGCGTGGACATGGTCGGGCTAACAGGAAGCGGGTTTGCCCTGGGGGTTGGAGTTGTCCTTCTGATATTGGGGTTTACAGGAAAAATCAAGCCGTAAGGTGAAGTAAAGCGGCGCAAGGATGTGAGGGGGATTACCTGGGCCGGGAGGCTGCGGAAAAGGAGCGGCTTAACCAAGCGCGCCCCCATGGATGGGGCTTCGGTGGGAGGGGCCGCCGCCAAAGGTATAATGAAGCCCGCCATGCGCAGAATCCCTTTGCTTGCCTCGCAGGCCTGGCAGTACGCGCTTTCGATCGTGCTGATCGCGGCGGTGACGGCGCTGTTCTTCATGCTGCGGGGGGCGCTGGAGACCACGCTGGTGGCGCTGCTGTACCTGCTGCCGTTGGGGTTGATCACGGCCTTCTGGGGGCTGGGGCCGGGGATCACCGGCGCGGTCCTGACCTTCCTGGCGTTCAATTATTACTTCCTGCCGCCCTACGAGAGCTTTGCCATCCACCGCCCGCTGGATGTCGTCATCCTGGTGGTGTTCCTGATCGTGGCGGTGGTCATCAGCCAGTTGGTGGGGCGCATGCAGATGGGCATGGCCGCGGCCAACGCCCGCGAGCGCGAGGCCACGCAGCTCTATGAGTTGAGCACGGCGCTGGCCGGGCAGCACGGAGATCAGGCGCTGGTGCAGATCCTGGCGGCGCAGGTGCAGAGCGTGGTGCAGGGGGAGTGCGTGGAAGTGAACTATTCGGGAGACAAGCCGTTCGCCTATCGCGTGCCGGGGCGGGAGATTCCGGAGCGCCCGCCGGAGCTGGTCCTCCCCATCGAAGCGGCGCGGGGCTCGCTGGGCGAGATCCGCATCTGGAGGCAGGCGGCTCCCCTCTCCTCCGGGGAGAAGCGGCTGCTGCAGACCTTCGCCAGCCAGGGGGCGCTTGCGCTGGAGCGGGCGCGGCTGGTGCAGGCCGAGTCGCGGGCGCGGGTGCTGGAGGAGAGCGACCGCTTGAAGACCGCCATCCTTTCCTCGGTCTCACATGAGCTGCGCACGCCGCTCTCCACCATCAAGGCGGCGGCCTCCAGCCTGCACGGCCATGAGGTGAACTGGGGCTCGCCCGCCAGCGAGGAATTGATCTCGGCCATTGACGAAGAAGCCGACCATTTGAACATGCTGGTGGGCAACCTGCTGGATATGTCGCGCATCGAATCGGGTGCGCTGAAGCCGCGCCGCGAGTGGAACATCCTGGCGGAGATCGTGGGGAGCGTGCTGGTGCGGATGCGCCGTCCGGCGGAGGGCTACGAGCTCCAGGTGGATGTGCCGGAGACGCTTCCGCTCGTGCCGGTGGATTACGTGCAGATGCAGCAGGTGCTTGCCAACCTGCTCAGCAACAGCCTGAAGTATGCGCCGCGCGGCACGCGGGTGGGCATCCGCGCCGCGCAGGAGGGGGAGTTTGTGCATGTGCAGGTCCGCAACCAGGGGCCGCAGGTGCCGGCGGGTGACCTGGAACGCATCTTCGACAAGTTCTACCGCATCACGGAGGCGGAGCGGGTGACGGGGACGGGGTTGGGGCTGTCCATCTGCAAGGGGATCGTGGAGGCGCATGGGGGGCGCATCTGGGCGGAGAACCTGCCGGAGGGGCTGGCCTTCAACTTTACGCTGCCGCTCATGCTGGAGGGCGCGGGGCCTCCGGCGCTGCCGCCCGAGCCGGAGGGAGAATGAGCAACGCTCCGCATATCCTGGTGATCGACGACGAGCCGCAGATCCTGCGCGCCCTGCGCACCATCCTGACCGAGAAGCAGTTCCAGGTGAGCGCTGCCAACCGCGGCGAGGAGGGGCTGGCCATGGCCGCCGCCAGCGAGCCTGACCTGATCATCCTGGACCTGGGCCTGCCGGATATGGACGGCGTGGAGGTGTGCGGACGGCTGCGCGAGTGGACGCAGTGCCCCATCATCATCCTCTCGGTGCGCGATAGCGAACGTGCCAAGGTGGCAGCCCTGGACCGCGGCGCAGACGATTACCTGACCAAGCCCTTCAGCACGGAGGAGCTGCTGGCGCGCGTGCGCGTGGGGCTGCGCCATGCCGCCAGCCGTAAAGGGGCGCAGGAGAAGCTCATCACCGCCGGGCCGCTGTCCATTGACCTGGTCTGGCATATCGTGAAGCGCGGCGGGGAGGAGGTCAAACTGACCGGCATCGAGTACAAGCTGCTGGCCTGCCTGGCCTCCAACCATGGACGCGTGCTCACGCACCAGAGCATCCTCACGCAGGTCTGGGGACCGGCGGACGCCGGGCACACCGAGTACCTGCGGGTCTATATGCGCCAACTGCGCAAGAAGCTGGAAGAGGACCCGGAGCGCCCGAAGCACATCCTGACGGAGCCGGGCATCGGCTACCGGTTCATCCTGGAGGGGTAGGAGGCGCGGCGGAAGAAAACGCCCG
>CAYMQX010000333.1:0-3917 GCA_964392495.1 uncultured Anaerolineaceae bacterium | reverse complement strand
AACAATCCCCTCGGCGGCGTCTGCGGGTTGGTCTGCCCGGATCGTTTCTGCATGGCCGCCTGTTCGCACAAGCGTTTTGACGGAGCCATCCAGATCCCCGCGGTTCAGGCCGCCATCGTTCACGAGGCAAGGAATCTGGGGGGCATTCCTACCATTGAAGCCCCGGTTTTAAATGGGCGGAAGGTCGCGGTTGTGGGAGGCGGACCGGCTGGCCTGGGCGCCGCCGCAGCCCTGGGTCAGATGGGTTACAGCGTGGAAATATTCGAGGCCCGCTCCGAACTGGGCGGCATGATAAACCTGATCCCCGACCACCGCCTTCCCAAAGAGATGATCCGGGAAGATATCGCCTACCTTCTATCAACCGGAGCTCTCACAGCCAGGACGGGCGTTTCCATCCCGGATCCAAAAGCGCTCCTTTCACAAGGATATGAGGCGGTCTGCGTAACAACCGGCCTTTGGAAACCCATCGAATTGGGCATCGAGAACGAACACCTGGCACTCAAAATGACCGATCTGCTTTCGCAACCAGAGACTCACACTCTACATGGGCGCGTGGCCATCGTCGGTGGCGGTGCAACGGCTGTGGACTGCGCCATAACCGCCCGGGCTTGCGGCGCGGAACATGTCGAACTGTTCATGCTGGAAAAGCTCTCCGAGATGCCGCTTACCGCCCAGGAACGTCAGGAACTCGTTGATTTCGACATCGAGGTGAACAGCCGCATCCGCCTGACCAGGATCCTGGCCTCGGGAGGCAGGCTTTCAGGATTTGAGACCCGCAGGGTCCAACTCCCGGAGGGGCTCCCCTTCAAACCTGCCAACATGCATGATGTGGAAGGTACGGCTTCCCTTCGCACCGGGTACAGCGCCGTGGTGATGGCGATCGGGATGCGTTCGGCCCTTGCTCATGAAAATGTAGCGGGGGTCTTTTATGCGGGAGATATGGCCCATGGCCCCACGACGGTGGTGGAATCAGTCGCCTCCGGCAAGAATACCGCCCTCCAAATCGACGCCTGGCTCAACCGCAGACCCGAACCGGTTTTTGAAAAACGACTCAAATCCCATTATCAATTGCCTGGCTACAAGGCCATCCCCGTCTCGCTCGAAACCGAATTCTTTGGGCGGACCATCCATTCACCCTACCTGCTCTCAGCCTCGCCCTTGACCGACGGTCTCGAGCAGATGAATCTCGCCTATCGCAGCGGCTGGCCAGGCGGGATCATGAAGACCGCCTTCGACAACGTCTCGATCCATATCCCCGCCGAATATATGTTCACCTTTGGTCCTTATACCTACGGGAACGCCGATAACGTCTCGGGGCATCCTCTGGACCGCATCTGCTGCGAAGTCGAGCAGCTTATCCACCAATGGCCGGATCGCCTAACCATGGCCTCGACAGGCGGACCCGTGACGGGCGATGACGAACATGACCGCCACGGCTGGCAATCCAACACCCGCAAGCTGGAGGCGGCCGGAGCCATGGGCATCGAATACTCGCTCTCCTGCCCTCAAGGCGGAGACGGAACGGAAGGCGATATCGTATCGCAAAATGCAGGCCTTACGGCCAAGATCGTCAACTGGATCATGGAGGCCGGCTCGCCTGACATCCCCAAGCTGTTCAAGCTCAGCGCTGCCGTAACCTCCATTGTGCCCATCCTGCGCGCCATCCGGCAGGTACTCGACAAGTATCCCGACAAGAAAGCCGGGATCACCCTGGCCAATTCATTCCCCACGCTGGCCTTCCGGCACAGGGCAGGACACGCCTGGGAGGAGGGCGTCGTGGTCGGGATGAGCGGCGAGGGCGTCACACCGATTTCCAATCTGACGCTTTCGCAAGCCGTTCCACAAGGCATTGAGATCTCCGGAAATGGCGGCCCCATGAACTACAAGGCTGCCATGGATTTCCTTGCCCTGGGCGTGAAAACCGTGCAGTTCTGCACCATTGCCACCAAGCACGGGCTTGGCATCATCCGCGATCTGGAGTCTGGCACCGCCCATTTGATGCAGGCGCGGGGTATCGCTTCCATGCAGGAGCTCATCGGGATCGCCCAGCCCCATCCCGTCACGGACTTCATGGCATTGTCGCCCCTCAAGAAAATATCGGAAGCCGATTACAGCCTGTGCGTCTCCTGCGGTAACTGTGCGCGCTGCCCTTATCTTGCCATCCGCCTGGATACGCAGGGCCGCCCACACACCGATCCGGCCCTCTGTATAGGCTGCTCCATCTGCGCCCAGAAATGCCTGACAGGCGCCATCCAGATGCGCGCCCGAACGCCCGGAGAGCTGGCCGTCCTCCAGGAAAACTAGACCTGCCGCCCCCCGAAAGGACTCATCATGACCACTCGTTTTGAGAACGGAATTGTTGTCACACTCGGCCCGGATAACAAGGTGCTTTGGAACGCCTCCGTTGTAACCGATGGCGAGAACATCGCTGCAGTCGGGACCAGCGCTGAAATGCGCCAGCGCTATCCGGATGCTGCCAGCGTGGACTGTGCCGGGAAGATCATCCTGCCCGGCTTCATCTGCACCCATCATCACTTCTATTCCACCATGGCGCGGGGCATGGCCATTCCAGGCGAGCCCGCCTCCAACTTCGTGGAGATCCTCGAACGGTTGTGGTGGAAGCTCGATATGGCCCTCAGCGATGAGGACATCACACTCTCCGCGCAGATCCCCCTGATCGAATGCATCCGCAACGGCACCACCACCATCATTGACCACCATGCCTCGCCTGCCATGCGCGATGGCTCGCTGGATCTGATCGAGAATGCCGTACGCGCAGCCGGCCTGCGTGCCTCACTCTGTTATGAAGTCTCCGACCGGAACGCGGCCGGAGGCGGCATTGCCGAGAACGAACGCTTCATCCGCAAGATCGGCAAGGGTGATGGGCAGATCGCGGCCATGATGGGCCTGCATGCCTCCTTCACATTGTCTGACGAAACCCTTGAGAAATGCGTGGGCATAGCCCGGGATGCGGGCGTCGGATGCCATATCCATGTGGCAGAGGATGCCGCTGACCGTGAGGACGCCCTTCGGAAGTACGGCGTTCCCACGGTCCACCGGCTGGAGAGGCTGGGTGCGGCCGGGGAAAAATCCATCTTCGTGCATTGTGTTCACATCGATGAATCCGAAATGGATCTGATCGCTTCCACTCATACCGCCGTGGTTCACAACCCCGAATCCAATATGAACAACGCGGTGGGCGTGACACGGCTCTTCGATATGCTGCCACGCGGCATCCTGGTCGGTCTGGGCACCGACGGCATGTCATCCGATATGCTTGCACAGATGCGCTGCGCCTACCTGCTGCACCGGCTCGCCAATCGCGACCCTCGGGTCGCCTTCCTTGAGGCGCCGCAACTGCTTTTGCAGAATAATGCGAAGATCGTCGAGCGCCAATTCGGCATACGACCGGGCGAAATCTCGCCGGGACATCCTGCCGATCTTGCGATCCTGGATTACCAACCTCCCACGCCGCTGAGCGAGGCCAACTTCCTGGGCCATCTTATCTTCGGGCTGGTGGATGCGGTCGTGGATACTACAGTCTGCCGCGGCCGGATGCTTATGCAGGGGAAAAAGGTGCTGATGCTTGACGAGGAGCGGATCGCGGCGCGCTCCCGCGAGCTTGCCCCCAAAATGTGGGCACGGCTCTGATCACCCCCGTCTCAGGGTAAAAAAAAACCTGTCCCCGCCTGCAAACGGGGACAGGTTTTTGCATCTGATTCCCAGTTGCTTGATTATGCTGTTTCGAGCTGTTCCACCTCGGCGGTATGCTCCAGGATCTCCTCCAATCGGGGGTGCTTGCACAGAAAGCAATAGCCGAAGGGGATCGAATATTCACAGGTGTTCGGGCCGCTGCACAGGCACTCTGCGAAAACTCCCGCTACGCGGTGAGCTGCCCGGCACTCTTCAATGCCGGC
>CAYMQX010000332.1:0-3943 GCA_964392495.1 uncultured Anaerolineaceae bacterium | reverse complement strand
GGCCAGTAGCTCAATTGGTAGAGCACTCGTCTCCAAAACGAGCGGTTGTGGGTTCGATTCCTGCCTGGCCTGCCACTTACGGCGGCGCCGCATACCCGGCGGCGTTTTCGCCGTAAAATACGAACAAGGAGTACGGCCTTGGCTGAGAAGGAAAAAAAGGGCAGGTCCCAGAACGCCATCCAGACCTTCTTCCGTGAGACCACGGGAGAGCTGCGCAAGGTATCCTGGCCCACCTGGCCGGAGGCCCGGCGCCTCACCATCCTCGTGTTGATCGTCATGGTGATCGTCGGCATTTATCTCTACTTTATCGACCGTTCGGCCGAGTGGCTGATCAACCAGCTGCTGGGCCTGTAAATGAGGTTTTGATGGATTCGCAGGACCCGGAAGAAGAGATCAGACAGGCAGCCGCGCAGCAGCCGGACGGGGAGCAGTCCCCGGCGGACAACGCGCCACTTACAGACCACGAGCCTGAGCCGCGGTCCGATCTGATGATTCCCGAACCTGCGACCCCCGCCCTGGAAGAACCGGCTGCGCCGCCCGCCGCTGAGGTGGAGCCTGTGAGCGAGACCCCGGTCGAGGCGCCCGCCGCTGAGACGGAGCCTGTGAGCGAGGCCCCGGTCGAGGTGCCCGCCGTCGAAACGGAGCCTGAGGTCGAGGTCCCGGTGGAAGCCGCGCCCGCGCCGATCCCTGCCGGCATCCCCGCCCGCAGGCCCTCCAAAACCGCGCCCCGCCCCGCCCCCGAGCCGCCCTCCGAAGTCCCCATGCCGATCGAAGGCCCGGCCTGGTTCGTGATCCACTGTTACTCGGGCTACGAGAACAAGGTGCGTCACAACCTGGAGCAGCGCATCGAGACCATGGGCATGAAGGACAAGATCTTCGACGTGGTCATCCCGACCCAGGAGGAAGTGGAGATCAAGGACGGCAAGCGGCGCACGGTCGAGCGCCACATCTTCCCCGGCTATGTGCTGGTGAACCTGGTGCTCAGCGAGGAGTCCTGGTACGTGGTGCGCAACACCCCGGGCGTCACCGGCTTCGTGGGCATGGGCACCCAGCCCACCCCGCTGCGCCCCGAGGAAGTGGCCCAGATTGTGAAGCGCATGGAGTCCGAGGCCCCCGCCATCCACGTCACCTTCAAGGTCGGCGAGCGCGTGCGCATCATTGACGGTCCGTTCAACGATTTCCGCGGCGTGGTCGCCGAGATCGATATGGAGCGCACCAAGGTGCGCGTCATGGTCTCGTTCTTCGGACGCGAGACTCCCGTCGAGCTGGATTTCCTCCAGGTCGAGCGGGCCTGAACACAGACAACAGCAGGCTGCGCGCAAGCCCGGCCTGGTGAAGTGGGAGGGCGTTCCCTTAATCGCCCGCTAACACCACAAAGGAGAAATGAATGGCAAAGAAACTGAAAGCGATCGTGCGTCTCCAGCTTGAGGCTGGAAAAGCCAACCCGGCGCCCCCGGTGGGCCCGGCCCTGGCGAGCCATGGCATCAACATCATGGCTTTCTGCAAGGAATACAACGCCCGCACCTCCAACCGTCCCGGCGAGGTGCTGCCCGCCGAGATCACCATCTACACCGACGGATCGTTCACCTTCGTGCTGCGCACCCCGCCCGCGGCGGTGCTGCTGCGCAAGGCCGCCCGCATTGACAAGGGTTCCGGCGTCCCCAACAAGGACAAGGTGGGCAAGGTGACCCGCGCCCAGGTGCGCGAGATCGCCGAGCTTAAGATGAAGGACCTGAACGCCATCGATCTCGAAGGCGCCATGAAGCAGGTCGAAGGCACCGCCCGCTCGATGGGCATTACCGTCACCGACTGATTTATGTGGGAGGGCGCGGCTCCGCCGCACCCGCTGGCACCACGGAGGCAAATATGGCAAAACACGGAAAGAAATACAAGGCCGCCCTGGCCAAGGTTGATCTCGAAAAGCTGTACACCTCGCACGAGGCCATGGCTCTCGCCAGAGAGACCACCACCACCCGCTTCGACGCCACGGTGGAGGTCCATCTGCGCACCGCCCTGGACCCGCGCCAGGCTGATCAGCAGGTGCGCGACGTGGTCGTGCTGCCCCACGGGCTCGGCAAGACCGTGCGCGTGCTGGTCTTCGCCCAGGGCGACGGGGCGGCCAACGCCCGCGCTGCCGGCGCCGACCTGGTGGCTGACGACGACGAAACCCTCAAGAAGATCGAAGGCGGGATGCTCGACTTCGACGTGGCCATCGCCACGCCCGACGCCATGGGGCGCGTGGGACGCCTGGGCCGCATCCTGGGACCCCGCGGTCTCATGCCGAACCCCAAGGCCGGCACCGTGGTGGGACCCAACGACCTGGAGCGCGCCATCCGCGAGGCCAAGGCCGGGCGTGTGGAGTTCCGCCTCGACAAGACCGCCAACATCCACGTATCCATCGGCAAGGCTTCCTTCACTGCCGACAAGCTGCATGATAACTTCTCGGCGCTGATGGACGCGGTCCGCAAGGCCCGCCCGGCGGGCGCCAAGGGCATCTACATCAAGCACATCACGGTCACCACCACCATGGGGCCGGGCATCAAAGTCGATCCCGGCGAGGCCGTTGCACTCGAGGGAATCGAGTAAAATAAGACCTGTATAACCAGAACGCCACTTCGCCCATGACAGCGGGCGTCCCCTCCCCGGGGACTTAATCTCCCGCCCAGGTGAAGACCGACTGCCGATCCCGGACCTCCTGTTCGGAACGCAAGAGTCTTTGCCTGCAAGTGGCAAAGACTTTTTTTACGAAAGGAGGTGATACCTTTGGCAATTACCAAGGAGCGCAAGGAGGAGATCCTCAAGCGTTATCAGGATTGGCTGCAAAAGAGCCAGGCCGTGATCCTCGTCGAGTATACCGGCTCGAACATGAAGGTCATGGACAACCTGCGCGCCCGGCTGCGCGATTCGGGCGCCGGGTTCCACGTCGTCAAGAACACACTGGCGAAGCGGGCCTTCGCCAATTCCGGCATGGAGCTACCCGAAGATACCTTTACGAAAAGCACCGCGATCTCCTTTGCCTTCAGCGACCCGGCTGCCACAGCCAAGGCCCTGGCGGACGCCATGAAGGGCGTCGAGTTCGTCAAGGTCAAGGCGGGCTTCATGGCCGGACAAAAGCTGAGCCCGGCGCAGGTGAAATCCCTGGCCGAAATGCCGCCGCTGCCTGTGATGCGCGCCCGCTTGCTGGGCACGCTGCAAGCTCCGGCCGGACAGCTCGTCCGCACGCTGGCCGAACCGGCCCGCGGCCTGGCGGCTGTGATCAAGGCGCATAGTGAAAAGGCGCCCGCTGCAGCCTGAGAATTTTGCGGGCGGCGCAGGCCGCCCACCAACCGATCAAAAATATAATCAAGCAGGAGTACTTGAAATGTCCGAAAAGCTCGACAAAATCAGTGAGGAACTTACCTCCCTGTCCGTCCTCGAGGCGGCTGAACTCGTGAAGGCGCTCGAAGAGAAGTGGGGCGTCTCGGCTGCCGCTCCGATGGCCATGATGGCCGCCGCCGGTCCCGCCGCCGCGGCTGAACCCGTCGAAGAGAAGACCGAGTTCGACGTGGTCATCAAGGATGCCGGCCCGAAGAAGATCGAGGTCATCAAAGTCATCCGCCAGCTCACCAGCCTCGGGCTGGGCGAGGCCAAGACCATGGCCGAGACCGCCGGTGGCAAGATCCTCACCGGTGTGGGCAAGGATGCCGCCAACGACGCCAAGAAGCGGCTCGAAGAAGCCGGCGCCGTGATCGAACTCGGCTAGGCTTGCAAGAGATAAAAAAGGACGGCCCTCAACGGGCCGTCTTTTTGTTTAAGCGCAGACCCCTCGCGCCGACCGCAGGGAGCGGATATGTCGCTGCGAGGAGGGCGCTCTTCCCGACGAAGCAGCCCCACACGAAATGCTGAGATGCCGGGGCTGAAGCCCCTGCTCAGTTCCCACGAAAGCCCTCCGGGCTCGCCTCTC
>CAYMQX010000331.1:621-3953 GCA_964392495.1 uncultured Anaerolineaceae bacterium | reverse complement strand
CGGCGCCGGGGGCGCGAGCGAAAGTGCCCAAGCATCCCCCCAGGGAAGGGAAGATACAGGCGGTTGGAAGGCGGAGGGTTCAAAAAGAGGCTCCGGGCAGTTGGGATAGGATGGGTGTATTATAGAACTACTGTTCTATTTAAGTCAAGAGCAAATGAGGGTGGCGAAAGGGATGCGGGAGGCCCGAATCAAATCCACCAGTGGAAGAAACAAGCCCCGGCCGTCAGGATCCGGGCGAGCCTGTGCGGCTTCTCCCCAACACAGGGTCACCCCTCCATCCGATAGCTCGCAACCACCCGCCCGCATCGAGGGCAGGTCTCATCCCACCACGAATGAGGCGCCCCGCAGCTTGAACAGCTCCAGCGCCGCTCCTGCATCTCCAGCCATTTCGAGAGACCCTTCTGCCGGATCAGTTCCAGGTTGTTCGAAACGATCTGCTCGCACGGCCAGTTCGAATTTTTGAGGAAGTCCTGCAACATCCCGCAGGTGTTGAATTCGAGGCACTCGCTGCAAAACTCATGGCCTTTGCCCTGCGCACAGGCCCTCATGCCGCAGGAGGCGCAATATCCGGCAGGCTGCTCACTTTTGCAGCCATGACATGGCTCGGCCCCCGCCCCTGCCCTGGTGTTCAGCAGGTTCGGACAGGCGCCGCAATAGAGACCGCAATATCCATGCAATACATAGTCCATCTTTGATCCTCTCCAGGGGGTTCGGGCACAAATGACAGTTGGAGCCGAGGGTCATTCCTCCTCGAGGTGCTCCACCTGGACCTGCGAGCCGTTATAGTCGGGCACATTGCTTAACAAGGTGCCGTAAAGATGGACGATCCTGCCGCTGTCGCGCAGCGCCTCGATCCGGGACCTGATCGCCGGGTCCATGGAATCGATGCCAAAGTAGATGATCTGCCCCAGGTCTTGCCGTTCGAAATAATCGTCATACTGAGCGCCTGGCTGAGTGCTCTTGATAACGCCCCACCAGTCAGTTATCTCCTCCTCGGTGCCCGGCGGCATGTAACCTCCTGAGGCTTGTTCTCCTGCGCCGCCGCTTGCCTCCGTGGCTGCCTCAATGGTCGCGGCAGGTGTCGGGCTTGTCGGTATCACAGGTCCGCACTCTCCCCTGAAATAAGCCCACTCATCGCAGGCGCTGCCATCCGGAAAAACGCATACTCCGTTCTGGCTGCCATCGGAGGTGATGTAAATTTCGTGTTTGTTCCCGTTCTGATCACAAAAGACCGAGGCTGGATTCGGCATACCCGCCGGAGGCGTATCCGTCACAGCAGGTTCGGAGGACTGGATCCGGGGTGTCGCGCAGGCTGTTAGAGCCATCAACAAGATGATGATTGGAATGCTTCTTTTCATTTTTCTACTTTCTGTAATTCCGGATTATTGAAAACTCTATTTTCGATTGGTTTCCCGTGACATTGCCCAAATCAAGAGAAATGAAAACAGAATGGCAAAGCGGAATGAGGTTTCCCAAGCTGCTCAAGGCATGACCCAGTCTGAGAGCTCCCCATTGAAGAAAATCGCATCCGGATAGTTGCGTAATACTGCTTTCGGATCCAGGGGTGGATCCGTGAAATAGAAGTGCGTCGGGATAATATATTTTGCTCCAATACCCTGCTTTACGAATTGCTGATCGGACGGGGTATCTGTGAGGTAAAAATGCTGGATAAAAGCGATATCCAACTTTTCCTCCGGCAGTTTATAAGCCCGGAATTCCTCGTAACTGAATTGGCTGGTATCGACATCGCCTGTGAAAAATAATTTGAGGCCATCCACGGTGATCACAAAACCGATGTTGCCGGGCTGACCGGGACCGTGAGAGAGTGCCAGGGCCTCCACGTGAATTCCGTTGATTTCCTTTTGTACAGGTTTCCCTGGTGTCGGATCGAGATTCACTGTCTGGCCGGCAAAAGTGGAGAATTGTGAAATGATGCTTGACTGGGAAGCGATGACGGCATTGGGATCGTTCTGCAAATGCTGCCGTACGAGACCAATGTCGAAATGGTCGCGGTGGCTGTGAGTGACCAGTATCAGGTCTACATGATCGAATGGCGATTGGGCCAGCCCCAGCAGATTCTGGGTATCTTCGGGAAGTGTGTACACGCCCTTGATTCCGCGGAACAGGGCGTCAATAAGGATCTTCTTATGGCTGGTGGTGATCAAAAAACCTGAATTGGAATTTCCGATATTGGTCACACGAACGCCGTCGAAAGAGGCCTGGGAGGCATTTGATTGGTTGAGCCATAGCCTGTGGCGGCCATCTCCTCCTATCCAGGTGTTGGTGGCTGCGAAAACGTCCAGGTCGCCGTCGTTATCCAGATCAGCAATCGCCACCCCCGCGCTATTGGGTGAAGCCAGCTTGACTTTGCTGTCTACAAAATTGCCCTTGCCATCGTTTAACCAGATGCGTGGGCCTCCTTTCCAGCTGCCCGTGAACGCGTCGAGGTCGCCGTCGCCATCCAGATCACCCAAGGCTACGGACATGCCATAGGCTGTGCCCAGACTCTGACCGCTGTCTGAAAAAATCCCTTTGCCGTTGTTCAGCCATACTTTGTCGGCCGGGTTGGCGCCTGCGTGCGAAGAGTTTGCGATGAAGGCGTCCAGGTCGCCATCACCATCCAGGTCGCCAAGGGCCGCAGCAGAAGCGTTCGTGAACCCCAAGCGCTGCTGGCTGTCGGTGAACTTAGCGTGGCCGTCGTTCAACCATAAGACCGTGGCATTGTCTGACTCCTCGCCATTGTTGGAGACCAGTGCGTCCAGGTCGCCGTCCCGGTCGACGTCACCCAGGGCCACACTGCTGCCAAACCAATGACCCAGCTTCTGGCCGCTGTCGCTGAATCTGCCGCGACCATCGTTCAAGAATACCTGATCGGGCTTCCCATTCCAGCTGACTACGAAGGCGTCCAAATCGCCGTCACGGTCCAGATCGCCCAGGGCCACACCCGCGCTTTCGGGGCTGGCCAGGTTTTGGTTGCTGTTGCGAAAGTTCCCCGTGCCGTCATTCAGCCAGACCTGGTTGCTGGTGCCCTCTGTGAAGAAGATGTCGAGGGCTTTGTCGCCGTTCAGATCCCCCAGGTCCGCGCATGTGCTGGCCTTGAAACCCTGTTCGCTAAGGGTGAATTCTGCCATACCGTTGTTCAACCACAACGCGCTGGCCCGATCGTCGGTGCTGATCAGGGCATCGCCGTCGCCGTCGCCGTCCACATCGCCTTCGACAACACACATGCCGTTCCCCTGGCCCAAATTCCGGCCGGGGTCAGCGAAAGCGACGGGCGGAGTAGAGGTTGGGCTGGCTGTAGGCGGCGTTGCAGGCGTCGCCGAAGGAGGCGG
>CAYMQX010000331.1:0-611 GCA_964392495.1 uncultured Anaerolineaceae bacterium | reverse complement strand
TAAACGGCGCCGCAGGTGTCGGGCTTGGTTGTACGGCAGGACCACACTCCCCCCGGTAATATTCCCACTCGTCACAGGTACTGCCGTCCGGAAAGACACAGACTCCGCTTTGGCTGCCATCGGGCGCAGTATGGATCTCGAGCTTGTTTCCCTTCCCTTCACAATAGACCGAGGCGGGGTTTGGCATATTGGGCTGGATCGTGCTGGTCGCAGGGGGTTCGATCGCCGCTGGTGTCCGGGGCGCTGTGCAGGCAGTCAGCGCCATAAAAATGATTACGAATGTAAGGATTCTTAGCATTTTTTCCTTCCTGCTTCTCACCTGCCCATTGAGCTTTCCGTAGAGATAGCCAATCACTATCCCAAGAGCGAGGATCCGTATGACGTTGAATATCGTGCCGGTAAGGAAGGTATGCATGGCATTACTTGCCGGCGCGAGAAATTTTGCCGGTGCCTCGATCAGCGCTGTGACCGCTGCCAGGACAAGCAGGCTCAGCAGTACGGATTTTAAGATCGGGTCCCTGGTCGGGATCTTGTCGAAAAACCGGACCAGGAGATGGCTGACACAGGCTCCGATCATCAGGCCGCCCAGCAGCGCCTCGACCAGCATCGGG
>CAYMQX010000330.1:0-3954 GCA_964392495.1 uncultured Anaerolineaceae bacterium | reverse complement strand
CGCGGAGGTCGAGGCCTTCGAGCAGGAGTTCGCGCGCTACTGCGGTGTAAAACACTGCATCGGGGTCGCCAACGGATTGGATGCCCTGCATCTGATCCTGAGAGGTTATCGGATCGGTCCGGGGGATGAAGTGATCGTGCCCTCCAACACCTACATTGCCACCTGGTTGGCGGTCACTTATGCGGGCGCCAGGCCGGTGCCGGTGGAGCCGGTACCCGGGACCTGCAACCTGGACCCCGGCCGAATTGATTCTGCGGTGACCCGCCGGACGCGCGCCATCCTCGCCGTCCATCTGTACGGCCAGCCGGCACAGATGGATGCCATCCGGGAAGCGGCCGCGCGGCATCACCTGAAGGTCATTGAAGATGCCGCCCAGGCCCATGGTGCCGTTTACAAGGGACGCAAAGCCGGTGCCCTGGGAGATGCAGCCGGCTGGAGCTTCTATCCCGGTAAGAATCTGGGCGCGCTGGGGGATGCCGGCGCGGTCACGACTGACGATGATGTGCTGGCGGATGCAGTGCGTCTCCTGCGCAACTATGGCTCCCGCCAAAAGTATTTCAATGAAGTAAAAGGGTTCAACTCCCGGCTGGACCCCTTGCAGGCCGCCTTCCTGCGTGAAAAACTGCGAAGCCTGGACGAGTGGAACACCCGCAGGAAGCTCATTGCCGGGATCTATACGCAGGCACTTCAGAATCTCCCTGCGTTGACCCTGCCGGTCGTCCCCGAGGGCATCGAACCCTCCTGGCATCTGTTTGTGGTACGCAGCGCACGGCGCGACAGCCTGCAGCAGCATCTGGAGCGGGAAGGGATCGGCACGCTCATCCACTACCCTGTTCCGCCCCACCTCTCCGAGGCATACGCTGATGCGGGCTTCCGAAAAGGCGATTTTCCGATCGCCGAGGAATCGGCACAGACGGTGCTCAGTCTCCCGATGGGGCCCCACCTGATGCCCGAACAAGCTGAACGCGTCGCGGCCGCCTTGATATCCTTCCATGAATAACCCTGGCAGGCTGTTCCGTGAGCCGGTGCTGATCGGCCTGCTGTTCAGTCCGCTGGTCTCGGCCTGGCGGATGGCAGGCCTGCGGTGGATGGCCTGCTGGAACGGGGGGAGGGTCAACGCGGAGGGAGGCTTGCGGATCAAATGCGCCGTGATCTTCCAGGGATGCGGCGAGGTGCGCATCGGGCGGAATGTGACCTTCGGTTACCGGCTGGCGGGTGGGCCGCGTACCCCCATCCTCTTGCAGCCCCGCGAGCCGGATGCCCGCATCGAGCTCGGGGATTCGGTCTCCATGATGAATGGCTGTGAGTTGATTGCTCGTTCGCTCATCCGCATCGGGTCGGGCTGTCTCATCGGTCCGCACACGCTCATCTACGACAGCGATTTCCACGGCCTCGCGCCGCAGGAACGTCATGAACCCGGCCTGACACGTCCGGTGTACCTGGAGGAGAACGTCTGGGTGGGGGCGCGGGCGCTCATCCTCAAAGGCGTGACGGTTGGCCGCGACGCGGTGATCGCTGCCGGGAGCGTGGTCACCAAGGACGTCCCCGCCGGGACCATCGCGGCGGGCAACCCGGCCCGGCCTGTCGGCTCGGTTTATGACCTGGCCTGAATCCGGTGTATGGGGCGGCTGATGAACGCGTGGGAACTGAAGATCATCTTCATCATCTCGAAAATGGGCATGGGCGGCGCGCAGCGCATTGTGCTGGACCTGGCCAATTCGTTGGCGGCCCGCGAGGCACAGGTGGAACTGCTCATCTTCTACCGCACCCCGCAGGATGCCTCCATTCTGTCGCAGCTTGACCCGCGCATCCGCCTGACCTGCCTCACCTCCGTAAAATTTAAAGCCGACCATGTACGCCCGCTGGGCATTCAGCTATTGCTGCTGCCGCTGAGGGCGCTGGGCTGGGCACTGAGGCGGCGGCTGGGACGCTATCACATCGTCCATGCGAACCTGCTGGCAGCTTCGGTGTTCACGGCGTTCTGCTCGCTATTTTGGCGGCGGGATAATCCCACCCGTCCGCGCTTCGTGGAAACCTTCCATGCCGACCTCATCAATCTATACTGGTGGGAGCGCCTCATCTTTGGACTGACGTGGCGACAGAAGGACCGGCTGATCCTGGAGTTGCGGCGCAAAGATGTGGGTATCTTGCGCAAGTCGCTGAGCGGGAGGGTGGTGCATATCCCCTTTGGCATCCCTGCACTGGATGCTCCCACGCCACCGGCGCTGGATGCGGCCCGTGTGGATCTTGTCGGACGCCCGGCTATTCTGAGCGTGACCCGCCTCAACCAGAGGGAAAAAAGGGTACTGGACCTGATCGAGATCGTCCATCGCTTTCATCAGCTCCATAAAGGGACTTTTCTCTTTCTGCTGGTGGGGGATGGACCCGATAGGGCGGCGGCGCAGGAACTTGTGGAAAATCTGGGCCTTTCAGGTTGTGTGCGCTTCACGGGATATCTGGATGACTTCCGCGCGCTGTGCAAAGCCTCGCGTGCCTTCCTCATCGCCGGTGTGGAGGACCTGGTGGGTATCGCGGGCTTGCAGGCCGCCTCGCTGGGCACACCCATTGTTTCCTTTCAGATGGACCCGGAATGGGAGGCCGGGGAGGGCCTCTTTTTCAACACTGCCTCACACCAGGCGGCGGCGGAGGAGCTTGAAAAACTGGTGAGCGACCCTGCATATCATGCAAAAGCCTCGGCATACGTCTCGGAGATCGTGCGGACGCGTTTCTCGCTGGAGCGTATGGCCACCTCCACGTTGGAGGTATATCTTTCACTGCTCAATCCCCGGCAGGATTAACATGCAGACTGCTTCACCGCCTCCACAGAGGAAGTTCCCGGCCTGGACGCTCATCAAGGTGATGCTGGGGCTCCTGTTGGCCGCCCTGGTATTCTCGCGTACCGATATAGGCGAACTGCACGGCCTGTGGGGGCGCATCTTGTGGCCCTACCTCGTGCTCACATTGACGCTGTACATCCTGCTCTCCATGGCCAAGGCCTGGCAATATTACCGCCTGCTGGGCGGGAGGGTGAGCTACCCGCAGGCGCTGAGCGTGACGATCCTCCAGAACGCGGTCTCGAACTTCATTGCCACCAGTGCCGGGGTGGCCGCCTACATGACCATGCTCAAAGCCGAGCAGGGAGTGAAGCTCAGTCGCAGCGCTTCGATCTTCCTGTTGCTCAAGGTCGGGGATGTGGCCTCGCTGGGGGTGGGTCTGCTCCTCTCATTGTTGTTCGTGGGTGGCCGGATTCAGAGCCTTTCGGTGCCCATCCTGCTTCTGACAATTGGCATCCTTGCGGCGCTTGTAGTATTTGGGGCGGCGCTCTACAGTCGAGGGTGGGTGGCACGGTTGATGCGTCCCGTATTGGAACGCACCGGGCTGACCCGCTTCAGCCTCGTAGCAAAGGGCCTCGGATTCCTGGATGCCCTCGCCAACCTTGACCCGCATGAACTGATCCGCATGGTGGGAATGGCTGCTTCGCTGTCTCTGGTTTATTTTGCCCTCACCATGGCTTGGACCTACTGCGCGCTGCAGAGTTTTTCGCTGCCGGTGACAGTGTGGGTGGTGGTGTTCGTCACCTCCATGCTGCAGCTGCTCTCCATCTTTCCGATCCAGATATTGGGCGGGCTGGGGGTGAGCGAGGCTGCCTCGCTGTATCTCTTTGGCCTGTTTGGGTTTGCGCAAGCCGAGCTGGCCGCCGTGTTGATCGGGATGCGCGTGCTTTTCTATCTGGCCAACCTGCTCACACTGATATACTTGCCCGCATATGCCCTGTTCTCTGGCGGGCAAAAGGACCTCTCCAGGGACTGACCGGTTTTCTCATCCCATGCAGGCACGTTCCTCCCTCACCGAAAAGATACGTACTCTGGCTGCCCTGACGATCGTGGTGCTGCTGTGGCTGGCGTACGCCGGCCTGCAGCCACTCTGGGCGGATGAGACACCGGGACCGGCGCT
>CAYMQX010000329.1:0-3955 GCA_964392495.1 uncultured Anaerolineaceae bacterium | reverse complement strand
AGTTGACCGATCCCCTGCTTTGGAACAGGGAGGCCGGTTGGTTCCGGGTACCGGGTGATGTTGAAAAATGGCTTCCTGAACCACCCTCTAAACGGGTCAAGAGGCGCGACAGCCACCTTCAGTACATGCAGGAGGTCGTCAGGGATGCGCATTTTCACCAGTTGAACGTCTGGGCCATCGTGCAGCGCGTCCTGGAGTTCTATGAGGAACCCTGGGCGCTCGGGCGACCGGTGCCCTGGGGTTTTGACGGCAACAGGTTGATCGTAGTGCCCCATGCCGGCTATGGCGAGAATGCCTTCTACGACCACAGCACCAAATCCCTCCAGTTCTATTACTATGGCGACCGCAGCGATCCCTTTTTCACCTGCCTGTCACACGATATCGTCACCCATGAGACCGGGCACGCCATCCTGGATGGCATCCGCCCCCTCTACAACCAACTCTCCTCGCTCCAGACCGCGGCCTTCCATGAATTCACGGGGGACCTGACCGCCATCATGCTGGCCCTCTTCAACAATGATATACGCCGCTTCGTCGCCCAATCGACCTCCGGGGACCTGACCGCCGCCGCCGTCCTGACCAATATCGCCGAACAGTTCGGACAGGAGATCCATGACCGCCCTTATCTTCGCAGCGCCCTGAACACAGAAACGATGAAGACGGTGGAAGGCAGCCTCAGCCCTCATCACGTATCGGAGGTGCTGACCGGCGCGATGTTTGAGATCCTCAATGAGATGAGCAAAAAACGCATCGCGCGCGACTCCGGCGGGGCAGGCCAGGACGATGAAGGCAGCGCGGCATCGACAGCCAGCGCCCTCTGGCAAACCGCTCACCGCTTCCGCCGGATCGCACTCCAGCCGCTCGATCTCTGCCCTCCCTGCGACATCCAATTCGTGGACTATGCCAGCGCCGTGCTTCGCAACGATATCCTGACCAACCCCGTCGACTCGCAGGGCATCCGCCATATCATGCTGCAGGTATTCCACAGCCGTGGATTGTGTCCCTGCAATTATCGGCAGGGCAAACCGCTGCCCACCGACTGCCTGTTCCTGCCGGCCTATGACCTGTCAAAATCAGGATTCGTGTTCCACGACATTGAGCGCGTCTCCCGCTCCCATACCGCGGCCTACTATTTCCTCAGTGACAACCGCCGCATCCTGCGCATCCCGCCTCACCAGGATGTCCGCCTGTTGGATCTTTATGACACTGTCAAATATGGGTCCGGAGCCGAGCACCTGCCCCGCCAGATCATCCTGGAATATGGCTGGCAGGAGGAGGTCGCCCTCCAGAATGATCCCGCCCGCGGCTGGGATTTCCGCACGTGGAACGGTAAAACCTACAACCTGGACTGCGGTGGCACCCTGGTGTTCGATGAGCGCGGCAACCTCCTATCCTGGTTCCGCAAACCAGGCACAGAGCATCTCTCCGAAACCGAAGCCGGCCTCATCGCCAGGAAACCCAAACCCACGCAGTTGGAACAGGCTGCCCTGGCCGATTGGCAGACAGGCCTGAAGCGCAAACAGGCTGTGCAAACCTACCTCTCCAATATTATGCAGCGCGGCATGGTCGGCACTCCGCAGCCAGGGAACCGCTTTACGGACGGGATCAAGCCGGTGGTCGCCCTGGAAGACGGAGGGGCGGTGCGCTTCGAACTGGCGCCTCATTTGCGGAATGATGATTTTGAAGTGGAGGATGGATGGCCCGTCAACTACTAGTCCGCATGTACAACGTCGGCCTGGGAGACTGCATCTATGTGCGCGTCCCCGATGGTCAACAAGACGTTCACATCCTGATCGATTGCGGCAATAAGTTCGGCAGCCTGGATCTGCTGGGCGAGCGCATCGCGGAACTTAAAAAGGAACTGCCGGATGCCGGAGATGGCAGGAAACGCCTGGACCTTCTGGTGGTCTCCCATCCGCACGAAGATCACCATAAGGGGTTCGAGGAGGAATTCTTCAAGGACCTGAAAATCGGAAATATCTGGCTCAGCCCGGCTTTCAATCGCGAGGATCCAAAAGCAAAGGGATTCCACGCCCTGCAGAGCACTGCTCAACGTGCTTTGCAGGGCCTGTCGGGGATTGCAACCGGTGAAATACAGGAGGAAGCCGCGGAGCTGCTCAGTCTGTCCAAAGAAGAGGCCATCGCTATGCTCTGCCATACCCTGCCCAAAGCCAATGGCATCCAGTCGCTGTATGTATCCGCGGATACTCCTCAGGCCAGGCTGCAGATCTTCAAGGATAAGTCCATCAGCCTTAAGGTGGTCGGCCCGATGCAGGATATCGATGCCTATTACCTGGGCGGTGAGGGACTCCCGGGAACAAGCGATGAGTTGGCACCTCAGGGCCTGGCGGACGCATACAGTAGAATGCTCGGTTCCTCCCTCCCCGCGAAAGGAAAGTTTCCCCGCAACATCAGCGCGCAGGATTTCAAACGCCTGCAGGGTCGGATCGGTTCGAACGCCCTCGCAGTGGCGGAACTCGCCGGGCATGTGACCAACAACCTGAGTGTTGTCCTGCTCCTGGAATGGCACGGGCGGCGGCTGCTCTTCACCGGCGATGCGGAATGGGATGGCGCCAACCTGGGCGCCGTCAAAAAAGGACGGGCAAACGGAAGCTGGAATGTGATGTGGCAGGAGCGGCGGGAGCTCTTGAACAAGCCCTTGGATTTTCTTAAAGTCGGACATCATGGAAGCGAAAATGCAACCCCGTGGACGGGGAAGAAGTACAAAGGGAAACCGCATCCCATCAATGCGATCCTGGACGCGATCCTGCCGCTGCCCGCTCCGGGAAAACGCCCCACCGCGCGGGCAGTCGTTTCCACACGGCGCACCACCAAATGGCCTACGATCCCCAATGCCCCCCTGCTGGCGGAGATCGCCAGGCGTGTGGCGAACGTAAGTTCCAAATATGACGACGGCAGGTCTTCGAAGGCGGTCCCCAGGAATATTCCACAGCCCCAGCGTACGGACCTGGAAGAAAAGCTGGCCGGAAAACCCCTGCCTTATATCGAGCTGTCCTTCCCGCCCAGGGCCAAATAATCCCAGGTTCCCTTCAATCCTTTTTGCGATCCTGATGCCGGACATACCTTCAGAAGGAGGAACAGGCATGGACTTTCCTGACTATCCCAGGACCGTGGTGGAAGATATCATACGTCTGCGCCGGCGTATCGAGAGATCCGGCATTCCCATCAAGCAGGTGGACCAGAACCTCATCATCGGCACCTGGAATATCCGCGCCTTCGGGCGTGTTTATAACCAGTGGACGGAAAACCCCGCCGACCCCAAGCGTAATCTGCGGGCCCTGGCCTGCATCGCCGAGATCGTACGCCGCTTCGATGTACTCGCCGTTCAGGAAGTCAAGTCCGACACCTCCGGTGTACAGTTCCTGATGCATGAACTGCTCGGCCCGGACTGGGGTCTGATCATGAGCGATGTCTCCGGCGGCTCCGGCGGCAATGCCGAGCGCCTCTCATTCATCTTTGACAAGCGCCGCGTGCAGCCTTCCGGTCTGGCGGGCGAGATCGTCCTGCCGCCCACCGCAGAGGGCAATCCCATGGCCCAGTTCGACCGCACCCCCTATATCGTTGGATTCCAATCCAAGAAAGACCATTTCGCCCTGCTCACTGCGCACATTCGCTACGGCAAGGTCCCTGCCGATCGCATCGGGGAATTGACCAATCTGGCGCAGTATATTGCCAGGGAGATCCGCGCCCGCATCAAGTCACTGGATGAGGAAAAGAACCTGATCGTTCTGGGAGATTTCAACATCGACGCGCGCGGTGATAATCCCCTCTTCAAAGCCTTCGTGTCCACCGGCCTGGTGGTACCCGAGGCCCTGCTCAACCTGCGTTCCACCTACAATACCCAGGCCAAATATTACGACCAGATCGCCTGGTTCATGGGGGCTTTGGATCTGCTCACCGCCGGTCGGGCCGGCGTGATCGACTTTGCCGGTGC
>CAYMQX010000328.1:0-3967 GCA_964392495.1 uncultured Anaerolineaceae bacterium | reverse complement strand
CTCAATAGCTCAGCGGGGTCTTTCTTTTTTTGTCTTGCTTCTTGGGTTCAGTTCATGGTGCAGGCCGCTTGTTTTATCAGGAAATGTCACCCGCCTGCCGCGCTCATCCGCGGCGGCGCGGTTCACATGTGGTTGATGATGGCGTCGCCAAACTCGGAGCACTTGACCTCGGTGGCGTTGTCCATCAGGCGGGCGAAGTCATACGTCACGATCTTGTCCTTGATGGCGCCCTCCATGCCCTTGACGATCAGGTCGGCGGCCTCGGTCCAGCCCAGGTAGCGGAACATCATCTCACCGGAGAGGATGACCGAGCCAGGGTTGACCTTGTCCAGGTCGGCATACTTGGGGGCGGTCCCGTGAGTGGCTTCGAAGATGGCGTGGCCGGTCTCATAGTTGATATTGGCGCCGGGAGCGATGCCAATGCCGCCCACCTGTGCAGCCAGCGCGTCGGAGAGGTAATCGCCGTTCAGGTTGAGCGTGGCGATCACATCGTAGTCGCGCGGGCGGATGAGCGTGAACTGCAGGCTTACGTCGGCGATCGAGTCCTTGATGAGCAGCATGGACTTCCACTTGCCGTTCCCGTGGGTGTCCCACAGCTTGAGGGCTTCCTCGACCTCGCGCTTGATATCGTTCTGCTGGTCCGGCGACATCATCTCGAAACCGGGGTCCACCATGCGGGCGTTCTCTTCCACGCTGAGGGCGGGGTTCTTCTCACAGTTGCCGAGTATCCAGGTCTCGCGCTCGGTGACGATGCGCTCGCGGAACTCGCGCCGCGCCAGGGCATAGCCCCAGTCCTTAAAGGCGCCCTCAGTGAACTTCATAATATTGCCCTTGTGGACGAAATTCACGCTCTTGCGCTTGTTCTGCAAGGCCCACTGGATGGCGGCCCGTACCAGGCGCTCGGTGCCCTCCACGGAGACCGGTTTGACGCCAATGCCGGCGGTGTTCGGGAAGCGCATTTTGGCAAATTCCTTCGGGAAGGCCTCCCGGAAGGTCTCCATGAATTTACGGTTCTCCTCGGTCCCGAATTGGAACTCGATGCCGGTGTAGATATCCTCCGTATTCTCGCGGAAGATGACCATGTCCACGTATTCGGGATGTTTCACCGGGGAGGGCACGCCGTTGTAATAGCGCACCGGGCGCAGGCAGACATACAGGTCGAGCAGCTTCCGCAGCGCCACATTGAGCGAGCGGATGCCTCCGCCGATGGGCGTGGTGAGCGGTCCCTTGATGCCCACCAGGAATTCCTTGAAGGCTTCGGTGGTCTCCTCGGGCAGCCAGGACTTGAACTGTTTGAAGGATTTCTCGCCGGCGTAGACCTCCATCCAGTGGATCTTGCGCTTGTTGCCGTAGGCCTTTGCGACGGCAGCATCGAAGACGCGTACCGAGGCGCGCCAGATATCCCGCCCTGTGCCGTCACCCTCCACGAAAGGCAGGATGGGGTTATCGGGAACCTGCAGTTTGCCGTCCTTGATGCCGATCTTTGCCCCGCCCGCGGGGACCTTTACGTTTTGATATGCCATGCTGTGCTCCTGATGGATGGATTTCCAACCTTTTCCGTTTTGGCGAAATGACCTGCTTGTGAAAAAGATTATAACATCCGCGAATTTTCCGCCTTTAGTGACGATTGTCATGACAAAACCCATGAATTTTCACCAATATCTGGAACTCACATACAGATGATCCAGCCGCTCCCGACCGGGGGGCTGGCGGGATGCAGAATCCTGCAGTCGGAAGCGGGGCGTCTTGACAATTATCCGAATCGGCGTAAAATTGCGCCCAATATGTCAGGACATAATTTGAAGAGACGATCGAGGAGGCCCGGACTTTTCGAGAAGATCGTTTCCATTTTTCAGACACCAGAGAGTCGCTTTTAGCGGCTCTCTTTTTTTGCCTGTTGACGGAGGAAGACAGAAGCGATGCTCAAACTACCCGGTCTGATCGATCCACACGTGCACCTGCGCGAACCCGGCGGCACGCACAAAGAGGACTTCGATTCGGGGACCGCCGCGGCGCTGGCAGGAGGCTTCACCCTGGTGTTGGCCATGCCCAATACGAAGCCGCCCATCTTCGATGCACAAACGCTGGACCTGGCGCTCTCGGCGGCGCGGGGGAAGGCCCGCTGCGATTACGCCCAGTTCATCGGTGCAGGGCCCGATAACGCCGCAGCCGCAGCTTCCCTTGCAGACCGCGCCGCGGCGCTGAAGATGTACCTCGATATGACCTTCGGGGAACTGCGCCTGGACGACATGACCCTGTGGATGCCGCACTTCGAGAGGTACCCCAGGCACTATCCCATTGTGGCTCATGCCGAGAGCCGCAGCATGGCTGCCGCCATCCTGATGTCCGCCATTTATGACCGCCCCGTGCACATCGCCCACATCTCGTTGAAGGAGGAGGTCCTGCTGATCCGCCGCGCCAGAGAGGGCGGCTTGCGCATCACCTGCGAAGTCTGCCCGCACCACCTGTTTATGACCACCCCGCAGGATGGAAAGACGACGGGACGGCAGGAGGTGCGCCCACGCCTCGCCAGCCCGGAGGATGTGCAGGCATTGTGGGACAACCTGGACGTGATCGATTGTTTTGCCACCGACCACGCCCCGCACAGGGTGGAGGAGAAGGATTCGGAGAACCCTCCGCCCGGCTTCCCCGGCCTGGAGACCGCCCTGCCTCTCCTGCTGACCGCGGTGCAGGAGGGACGCCTGACCTTGGAGCAGCTTATCGAGAAGATGCACACGAACCCGCGCCGCATCTTCGACCTGCCCGAACAGCCCGAGACCTGGATCGAAGTGGATGAGAAGGAGACGTATGAGATACGCGCCGCGGACCAGTATACGCGCTGCGGCTGGACGCCTTTCGAGGGCTGGAAGGTGAAAGGACGTCTGCGGCGGGTGGTGCTGCGCGGCCGCGAGGCCTTCCGGGATGGGAAGGTGCTGGCCGGGCCCGGCTTCGGAATGAACGTGAGAGCCTGATGCATTTGTTTCAGCCGCTCCCACGCCATGATCCAATTCAATGCATTCAATAGGAGACCTGTTATGAACATGGAGAACGTCAGCCGCTATCTGCCCTTTGGAGAGAACAAGAACGGCCCCTGGTACGGCAAGGATATCATCTCGGTCAAACAGTTCACGCGCGGAGACCTGGGATATGTCTTCGGCGTTGCACACGAGATGCGCGGCATGGTGGAGCGCATCGGCACCTTCGATCTGCTTAAAGGCAAGATCCTCGCCAACCTCTTCTACGAGCCTTCCACCCGCACCTCCTCCTCCTTCACTGCGGCGATGGAGCGGCTGGGCGGATCGGTCATCCCGATCAACGAGGTCAAGTACTCGTCCGTGTCCAAAGGCGAGACCCTGGCGGATACGGTGCGCACACTCGAATGCTACACGGACGTGATCGTGCTGCGGCATCCGGAGGTGGGGTCGGCGGCGCTGGCCGCCAAGGCGGTGCGCAAACCGGTCATCAACGCGGGCGATGGCGTGGGCGAGCACCCCACCCAGGCGCTGCTCGATACCTTCACGATCTTCGAGGAACTGGGCGTGGGTGTGGTGGACGGCCTGACGGTCACGATGCTGGGCGACCTCAAATACGGCCGCACGGTCCATTCCTTGGCGCGGCTGCTCTCCATGTACGATGTCAAGCTCAACTACGTCTCACCGGAGATCCTGCGCATGCCCGGGGAAGTGATGGAGGAGGTCGGGGCACGCAATATCCCGCAGGCAGAGTACACCTCGCTGGAGGAGGTGCTGCCCTCCACGGATGTGCTGTACGTGACGCGCGTCCAGAAGGAGCGCTTCGAGGACCCCGCCGACTATGAAAAGGTAAAAGGCGCCTTTGTCATCAACCCTGAGGTGATGGAAGCGGCCAAAAAGCAGATGATCGTGATGCACCCCCTGCCGCGCGTCACCGAGATCAGCATGGACTTCGATGACGACCCGCGTGCGGCCTACTTCCGCCAGATGGAATA
>CAYMQX010000327.1:0-3979 GCA_964392495.1 uncultured Anaerolineaceae bacterium | reverse complement strand
ACACAGACCTCAGCGCAAAGAGCCCGAATTTCCGGGGCTTCCCGGTCAATTTCCGGCTTATCCGTGAAGCTGAGCAGGGTTACGGTATGATGGCGGCTCAATACCTTGATAAGATTATAGACACGCAGCTTGGAGCCGTTATCTGCCGGAAATGGGAACCAGCGCGAAAGGAACAGGATTCTCACTCAGTTCACCATCTTTTTCAATTGCGCTTCAATTCCCGCCGTCATGGCCTGGATGTCGAACCGGCTGACCGCAAATCGGCGTGATTGCTCTCCCAACTGCCTCCGCAGCGCCGGTGACTCGATCATCCGCTTCAACTGCCCTGCAAGTCCCACTGCGTCCTCCGGTGAAAACGTCAGCGCTGTTTCCCCCTCAACCAGCATCTCAGCCGCTCCCCCAACGCAGGTACCGACAACTGCCAGCCCCGAGGCCATGCCTTCCACGATCACCCTGCCAAAAGGCTCGGCCCAGATGGAGGGAAAAATAAGAATATCAGCTTCACGATAGATCACAGGGAGCTTTTCCTTGGGCTGCGCCGGCACAAAGGTAACCAGCCCGGAAATTTCATAGTCCTGGACCAATTGCTGCAAGCCTTCCGCATACTCATGTTCACCACTGCCAATAATGGTCAACTTTACGTTGTGGATATCGAGCCTATGAACAAGATAGTCCATCGCCTCAATTGCTGTATGTACGCCTTTTTCAGGACTCAGCCGGCCGACATAGAGGATGGAGCAGTAATCCCTTGACCGGGAATAATCCCGGGACTGGAGATATGACCCGGTATCGATTGCCCCGTGTATGATTTCGGCAACTTTTGGAGTAAAACCCAGGCGGGCAAATTCCTGCCGCATAAAGGTCGAGGGGAAGAGCACCCGCTCAAGCTTTGGAACAGGCTTTTTCTCCCTCTCCAACACGCTCTGTGCTAACGGTCTCAGCAGCGACTTGGGCAGGTTGGAAAACCACCGCCGGGCCGGCATATTCCAGTATTCTCTGAATTGCCCCGGCAGGCTTGGCCAGTAATCACCCATGTAATAGATCACCCGGTCAGGCATCAACTCCTCGGCCAGGCACGCAAGGGAACGCTCCAGATTCCACATGCCCCAGATCATGACCGCCTCAGGTTGGAAAATCTCCAGATGCCTCCGAAAACAGGCCAGGTTTTCCATTTCACGTTTTTTTCGGTCCGTAAAGAATTGGAACGCATTCCGGAGCGCCGCGAAATCCATCTCTAAAAAAAGTTCACGATACACCCAGGCGGGATCCGGTCCCAAAGTGCCAACCCCGAAGTTGCTTGTCAGGACCCGGACATCATGTCCGCCAACCCGCAGCCGTTCCAGCACCTCCGCACACCATTCCTCAAAGCCACCCCGGCCGGCAGGCGGGTAAAAGTTGGAAAGTAATAGGATTCGCATGATGCCCTACGCCTCCATGGATCACCCGTGAAGGGTCCGGAGGCGGTTTAATAAGCTGCGAGGAACAAGGGTTTTAATCCAGCGGCCAACCAAGCGGGCATCCAGGATCAAACATGGTTCAGCTGCAACGGCATGCGCGAAGCACCTGCGAGACAATTCCAATTCCCGGGTTCCATACGCAAGCATACCGAGAGCCAGATGAGCGGTTCCGTAGATCGCTTTTTTTACCGGGTCCTGGTAATCTGTGGAGTCGGGAAACAGGCCATCGACCAATGCCAGAACCTCAGCGCGAGTCCGCTCTACGCGCAGGGATTTCAGATCCCCCATATATCCTTTGGCTTGATCTCCACAGCCCAACTGGTAGAAAGTGTCGACCTCTCTCATTAGATCCGGGCACAAAAGGAAGGCTCTTTGAAAACACTCGGAAACCTTGGACGCATTCCCATATTGCCAATATTCCACACAAGAACCGAGATATGCCCGTGCGTAAGCCCGGTGGGCAGTGGACGAGCCGGACCTCAGCGGCTCCTTTCCCAAATGCTTCTTTAGCACCGCCAATCTGCCCTCCAACATCCGAAGCGGATCGGTGGACATGCTTCCTGCAAGCACACGGTGACGGGTTAATATGGCGGGGAAATTCAGAATCTTATAGTTTTTTGCTGCCCTCAGCCAGAGATCCCAATCTTCGCAGGCGCGCAGGTCTTCGGCAAACAATCCCACCACATCATAGACGCAACGCCTCAGGATGATTGATTCAGGCACGAAATAATCGCCATCCAGCAGAAGGTCATAGAGCTGCTCCGGGGCATGTTCGCGCACCTCGATCTGAGGAAGTAAATTATTGTTCTGGTCCACAAATTGATAACCGCAGTGGATTCCGCCCGCCTCCGGATGTGCCTCAAGGACCGGGACCAGTTGGGAGAGAAAACCCGGCTCGAACATATCATCGGCATCCAGAACTGCGATCAAGGAGCCTTTGGAAGCCCGTATCCCCGTATTGCGCGCGGCAGAAAGACCGGCGTTGGCCTGGAAAATATACCTGACTTGTTCTCCAAAGTGGGCGATCCTCTCACGGCTGTCATCGGTGGAGCCATCATCTACAATGATGATCTCCCTACAGGGGTAATCTTGTGCGAGGACGCTGCGTATCGCGTCGCCCACATATTGCCCATGGTTGTAGTTCGGGATAATGACGCTTACCATCGAGGGGTGCTCTGGATCAATTTGCTTCATGTATCGCTACCAGATACTCTTCAATGCGGCCGACCATGACACGAATATCGAAGCGCTCGCGGGCCGTTTCCCTGCCCCTTTCGGCAATGAGGCGCGCATCTGAAGGGTTTTCAAGCACAAAGTGGATCTGCCCTGCAAGGCCCGCTGCATCGCCAGCCGGGAACAATAGGCCATTCTTCCCTGAGACAATGGTCTCCGCCGTCCCGCCGGTTGCCGAGCCAATGACGACCATTCCGCTTGCCAGGCCCTCCTGCATGATGCGTGCGAGCGGTTCGGACCAGATCGACGGCAGAAGCAGCACATCATAACAGGCAAGAAAGTCGGGCAGGTCCGCCCGTGGGATCGGGGCTTTGAATGTGACATTCCCGGAGAGATGGAGTTCATCTACAAGGCGCCGCAGGCGTTCTTCATATTGAACATGCCCGCTTCCGAGAATCGTGAGGTGGACCTGCATCCTCTTGTCATCTGTCAGCAGGTGCAGTGCCTCGACGGTCGTATGTACCCCCTTGTGTTCCGCCAACATGCCGACGAACAGCATTTCCAGGCGGCGGGCACTCCAACCGCTGCGTCCATCCGCAGCGTCAAAATAAGCCTTTAGGTCGATCCCCTCGTAGATCACGGGGGAATCTTTCAGAGAGATGCTGGCATCCAGCAGTTGGTCTCGCTGAGCCATGCTGCAGCAAGGTGCGTGTTCAAAGCGCAACGGGATTCTCGTCCATTCGTCCCGCAGCACTATCCGTGCAGGCACCCGCGCCAGTCTTTTAAGGGCCGTCCGGGGAGCGGAGGTGGCTGGTGAATCCCAATAGGCCTGGTGCATATTCGCCTCGATAGGCCAGGGATTCGCGAGATAGTAGACTACTCGCGTTTCCATGAGCCGCTCCGCCTCGCCCGCCAACTGCCTGGAAAGATTCCACATCCCCCAGATGAATACAATGTCCGGCCGGTTGCTGTCGATCAGGCGGCGAAGATAATCCAGGTTGCGCCTGTTTCGCGCCGGGTAAGTCCAGGATTTCCCCACCCTATAGAACTGGAGATCGCTTTCCAGGGACAGCACCCGATGGACTTTTCCCTCAACACACTCGCGATCATAGCCATACGTGCTCGTGAGCACCGCAACCTCATGCCCTCGCGAGGCCAAGCCCTCCACGGCCTCCATGCACAGGGACTCGTAACCGCCGATCACGTAAGGAGGATAAAAGTTGGAGATGAACAATATCTTCATGAAGGACAATAATATCGCCGCGAGAAGCGCGTATTCCCGTATTACGTACGGACTGCCGGGAGAACCTGATTTTCCATAGAGATGTCGCGTGCCCTGTCCCCCATCC
>CAYMQX010000326.1:0-3998 GCA_964392495.1 uncultured Anaerolineaceae bacterium | reverse complement strand
GGTCGCCTGTCCCCAGGAAAAACTGGCACTTGTCGGTGCAGGCCCCGCAGCGCACGCAGGCGTCCATATAGACGCGCAGCGCCTGGTTCTGGTCCAGCAGCTCCCCGAATTTGGCGATCGCGCGCCTCTGCCAGTCCGGAACACGCTCCGTCGGCAGGTCGATGGCCCTCGTATCCTTGGGCTTGCTCGGATGGCAGCGCACCTCCGCGGCCGCATGTTCGCGCATCGCCGGGGCGCGCAGTTCTCCGCGCACGGCGGGGTCCTTGAGGATCGGGGTTTCGTCAAACTTTGGCATCCGCCTCATTCCTTTCAGCGGTCCAGCGGGTTGACATACCGTCTGCCCTTTTGCTGTATCTGGTAAGGTTGGTGGCGCGACGGACTGAAGAAGGCTCCGCCCGCATGCACCATCTTGCTGAACGGGAAGTAGATCATCAGTGTGATCACCAGGCTCATGTGCAGCAGGAACAGGGGATGCCGGGGCGCTTCCACAGGCTGCAGGGTCATCAGCCCCAGCAGGAAGCTCTTGACCTCCACCAGGTTGGCGTGGAGCCAGTAGCTCACCATCAGGCCGGTCCCCGCGATCAACCCCATCAGCGCCAGCGCAAAATAATCCGGCAGGTTCGAGATGTACAGCGTGCGCGGCAGTCCGAAGCGCCGCCAGAACAGGAACAGCGCCGCCGCCCCGAACAGCAGCCCGAAGAACAGCGCCACCGGTTCCATATACAGCACCGATCCGGGCACCGGGAACGTGAAATAGCGCAGGTGCCGGAAGAGGATGGCCGCCAGTGAGGCATGGAAAACCCAGGCCCCTGCCCACAGCGGCTTATCCGCCTGGAACAGGCTCCGGAATATCGTGACCTCCCCCAGCACACGCAATATCGCTCCGCCCTCCGTCGTCGGGCCGGGCGTCAGGGTATGCGGCAGAGGCATTGGAGTCCGCAAATAACCTGCCAGCTTCCATGCCAGCCCGCCCGCAAAGACAGCCGCCGAAAAATACGCCATTCCGATCAGGAAGAACGACAGCAGCTTCCAGAAGATCTCGCTCGAATCCATACTGCCTCGGCTGCAAAGAAAAGGGATGGGGGGCCCCCCTCCCCCATCCCTCTGGATTGGGTGAAGCACCCCGGCGCGGTCAGACGCACCCGGTCGGTTTCGGCAGGCCGGCGATCTTGCAGGCGCCTTTGGCCGGACCGCTGGGGAAGAGCTCGTAGATGGTCTTCAGGTCGTAGCCCGTTTCCTTGCACAGCTTGCGGATCATCGGCGCGATCCCGAATTGCTGGAAATAATCCCGCAGATACTTGATCACCTTCCAGTGATCATCGGTCAGGGTTTCCACATCCTCGACCTTGGCGATCGCCTCGGCCAGCGCCTCGTTCCAGCAGGCGGGGTCCTGGATGAAGCCGTCCTCATCCACATCCACCTGGATTCCACTCAGATCGGTTATCGGCATTCCTGCCTCCTGCTTGATGTTTTTGTTTCTGTTCTCCCGCAGGCGGGAAACCGCCTGCGGGAGGCATCCTCATTCGGGCAGCTTGATGAAGGTCGCGCCTCCAAAGGAGGTGAACTCCAGCGTCCCCGCGTTGACCAGTTCCGTCAGGGCCTTCTTGACCAGCTTCGTCTCCAGCCCCAGTCCGCTGGCCACATCCCGGTGGGTCAGCATCTTCCCTTTTTTCTTGAAGAACTCAACGATCTGGTCCTTCAGCTCCTGCGTGACTTCCTCGTCCATGGATCACCTCTCTACCACTTGAAGGTGGGTGTTGACCGGAAAGTCTCCGTGGCCAGGGTGTAGTCGTCGATCAACTGCACCGTGAAGGGGATGTTCGTCAGCGTAAAGAAGCGTTCCCAACCGATGCGCTCGATCCACTCGCCCATGCGTTCGTGCTTGTGGGCATGGCTCGCCCAAACCTCCACGATGTTGCGCACCGCCTCGGTCACTTCGGGCCAGCGCGGCGGGTTGTTCGGCAGGAAGGGGATCACCAGCCGCGAAAAGCGCGGCGGCGTGCGGGCGCTGGAGATCTTGCCTCCCACCCAGATGGAGAGACCGTCGCCCGTGGGGTCCGCCAGCGGCATGCCCGGGCACATGGTGTAGCAGTTGCCGCAGTACATGCACTTCTCCTCGTTCACCACCAGGGATTTCTCCTTGGGGTCCGGGCGGATGGCCCCCGTCGGGCAGGCCGCGATCACATTCGGGATCTCGCACTTGGCGCGCACCACGTCATGGTTGACTTTCGGCGGCTTGCGGTGGATTCCCAGGATGGCAATATCCGAGCAGTGCACCGCCCCGCACATGTTCAGGCAGCAGGCCAGCGAGATGCGGCAGTAGGCCGGCAGCTTGCTGTCGCTGAAATACTCGAACAGGTCGTCCATCACCGCTTTGACGATGCCCGAGGCGTCCGTGGCCGGGGTGTGGCAGTGGATCCAACCCTGGGTGTGCACCGGGTTGCTGATGGCATGTCCGGTCCCCCCCACGGCGTAGCCGTTCGCCTTCAGATGCGCGATCAGCGGCTCCACCTTGGCCGGGTCGGACACCAGGAACTCCAGGTTGTGACGACTCGTGAAGCGCAGGTGTCCGTCGCAGAACTGCTCGGCGATCCCGCAGATATCGCGGATCCAGTCCGTGCTCACCAGGCGGCCCGAGCCCACGCGCACCGTGTATAGCTCCTCGCCCGACTCCGAGACGTGCTTCAACACACCCGGTTTCACGCGTTCGTGGTATAGCCACTGCCCGTAGTTCCTCTGGATCACGGGCGGCAGCAGATCCTGATAATTTGGAGGCCCAAAATCAGTTCGGCTGGCCATTATTTCACCTCCTCGGGATCCCAGAAGTAATACGGATTGGCGCGCGGCGCGCTGATCATCTGTGGCAGAGGCGGCAGGTTCATGGCGCTCAGGAAGGCCCGCATCCCCATGCGGTGGATCAGCTCCCCCAGCCGTTCACGCATCTTGCCGTTCTCATCCCACCATTCCCAGATGCGCCGGATCAGGTCCTTGAGCTCGTCGTAGGGCTCTTCCATCTTCATGAACGGGACGATCACCCATGAGAGCAGGGCGCCGCGCACGATGGGAGCCTTGCCCCCCACCAGGATCGTCGCTCCCTTTTCCTTGCCCGGGCGCAGCGCCCTGGGCATCAGGTTGATGCAGTGCATGCAGCGCTTGCATTCGCCGTCGTCGATGGAAAGCTTTTTGTTCTGGGCATCCCACTTCATGCAGTCGGTCGGGCACAGGTCCACGACCTCTCCCTGGATATCCATGCCCTCGTCGGCATAGCGCGCGGTTTCCGCATCGTTCACGCGGATGGTATCGCGCCAGGTGCCAATAATGGAGATATCGGAGCGGGCCACCGATGCCACGCAGTCGTTGGCGCACCCCGAGATCTTGATCTTCGATTTATACGGGAACATTGGCCGGTGCAGCTCGTCCTGGAACTCCTTGGTAATGCTGTGCAGGATGTTCAGGGTGTCAATGCAGGCAAATTCGCAGCGTGCCGGTCCCACGCAGCAGGAGGGCGTGCGCATATCGCTGCCCGAGCCGCCCAGGTCAAAACCGATTTCCGCGAGATCGTCAAAACAGGGCTGCAGCGCGCTGGTGGGCGCGCCCAGCAGGATGATGTCCCCGGTGGCGCCATGCATGTTGGTCAGTCCGCTGCCGTGTTTGTCCCACACGTCGCAGAGCTGGCGCAGTTTTTCGGTGGTGTAGAACCACCCGGCGGGCATGTTCACCCGGAAGGTATGGAACTCGGCCACCCCCGGGAACTCCTCCGGCAGGTCGGAATAGCGGCCGATGACCCCGCCGCCATATCCCTTCACCCCCACGATTCCCCCGTGTTTCCAATGGCCGACGCGGTCCACGTACGAGCGTTCGAGTTGGCCCAGCAGGTCTTCCGCCGTTTCGCTCTTTTGGGCCGCCCGTTTCATCTCCGTGACAAAGCTCGGCCAGGGCCCTTCTTCAAGTTGATCCAGCAGTGGAGTTTTGGAGTCCTCAGCCATTTTCTTCTCCTT
>CAYMQX010000325.1:0-4050 GCA_964392495.1 uncultured Anaerolineaceae bacterium | reverse complement strand
GCCGAGGGTCAGACCCTCGAGATCTTTGAAGGGGTGCAATAATGCCCGTCAAAAAATACAAACCGGTTACGCCGGGTCAACGGGGGATGACCGGCTATACCTTCGAAGAGATCACCAAGTCCACGCCCGAGCGCGCCCTGCTGGTCGCACAGCGCAAACAGGGCGGGCGTAATGTCCATGGTCGGGTGACTGTTCGCCATCGCGGTGGAGGTGCGCGCCGCTATATCCGCATTGTGGATTTCAAGCGCGACAAGCGTGACATCCCTGCCAGGGTCGCGGCCATTGAATACGATCCCAACCGCACGGCCCGCCTGGCCCTGCTGTATTATGCTGATGGCGAAAAACGCTATATCGTGGCCCCGCTGGATCTGAAAGTGGGCGATACGATCATGGCGGGCGCCGGAGCTGAGATCCGCACCGGCAACTCGCTGCCCATCAGCAACATTCCTGTGGGTACGCTCATCCACAACATCGAGATCCGTGCGGGCAAGGGCGGCCAGATGGTCCGCTCAGCCGGCGGCGCCGCTCAACTGCTGGCCAAGGAGGGCGATTTCGCCCAAATCCGCATGCCCTCGGGCGAAGTGCGCCTGATCCCGCAGGTCTGCTATGCGACCATCGGCCAGGTGGGCAACCTCGATCACAGCAATATCAAGCTCGGCAAGGCTGGCCGCAAGCGTCACAAGGGCATCCGTCCGGCGGTGCGCGGCACGGCCATGAGCCCACGCGACCATCCGCATGGTGGTGGTGAAGGACGCCAGCCCGTTGGTTTGGCCGGTCCCAAGAGCCCGTGGGGCAAACCCACGCTCGGAAAGAAGACCCGCCGCAACAAGCGGACCGATCAGTATATCGTGCGCCGCCGCAGCAAGAGCAGCCGTTAGGCGCTGAAGGAACAAAAGGAAAGCAGCAATGTCCAGATCACTTAAAAAAGGACCTTTCATTCAGCCGAAACTGCTCAAGCGCGTGGAGGCTATGAATCAAAAGGGTGAGAAGAAGGTCATCCGCACGTGGAGCCGCGCCAGTGTGATCTTCCCGCAGATGGTGGGGCATACCATCGCGGTGCATGACGGGCGGCGGCACGTGCCGATCTACATCACCGAGAACATGGTCGGCCACCGGCTGGGCGAATTCGCCCCCACCCGTACCTTCCGCGGCCATATGGCTGGCGAGAAGGCCGCGGCGTAAGGAGAAGGAGCCATGACTGATATTCGTGCTCATCTGCGTTTTCTGCCGCTCTCAGCCCAAAAGGTGCGCCTGGTCGTGGACCTGGTGCGCGGCAAGGACGCCACCGAGGCGTTGGAAATCCTGCGCTTTGTCAATAAGCGCGGCGCCCTTCCCGTCCGCAAGTTGGTGGCCTCCGCGGTCGCCAATGCGGAAGAGAATTTTGGTGTCAGCCGCGATGACCTGTATGTCGCGACCATCTTTGCCGATGAGGCTCCCACGCGCAAGTGGCGCCGATTTGGAGCCCGCGGCCGCTTCAAGCCGATCCTGCGCCGCAACTCGCATGTAACCGTGGTCCTGCGCGAGCGCGGAGCATAAAGGAGAAATTATGGGTCGAAAAGTTCACCCGATTGGAATGCGTCTGGGAATTAACCAACCCTGGCACGGCCGTTGGTTCGCCGAGGGCGCACAGTACCGCCAGCAGCTTCACCAGGACCTGGCCATCCGCAGCCTGCTGATGGGCAAGGTCTCCAAAGGCGGCGCAGCCGCCAATGCCAAGGTGCGCGAGCTCCGCAAAGACCTGCCTGATACGATCCTCAGCCGCAAGGCCGGAATCTCCCGCATCGACGTGGAGCGCACGCCCGGCAAGATCCGCATCGCCATCCATACCGCCAAACCGGGCATTTTGATCGGTCGCAAGGGTGAGGGCGTAAAGCGCATCCGGGCTGCCCTTGAGTCGCTGATTGGTAAGAAGATCGATCTGGACATCAAGGAGATCCCGGCGCCCGATACCGACGCCATGCTGGTGGCCTACAACATCGCCGACCAGCTCGAGCGCCGCATCGCCTACCGGCGTGCCATGAAGCGCGCCATCCAACAGGCCATGCGCCAGGGTGCCCTGGGGATCAAGATCATGGTCGGCGGCCGCCTGGGCGGCGCGGACATGTCCAGGGATGTGTGGCTGCGGGATGGACGTGTCCCGCTCCAGACCCTGCGTGCCAACATCGATTTTGCACAGACCGAAGCCACCACGACCTATGGCCAGATCGGTGTAAAAGTATGGGTCTACCGGGGCGAGGCTGCGCCTGAATCTGAAGAAAAAGCCCAAGCGACGGAAGGCGTGTACGTCAGCGCATAGCTGCCGGAAGCGCTTGGAGAGAAGGTTGTCATAATGTTGATGCCAAAACGTGTCAAGTGGCGCAAGCAGATGCGTGGTCGCATGAGGGGCAAGGCTCTGCGCGGCGCGCAGATCTCCTTCGGCGAGTATGGCCTGCAGGCGCTGGAACCGGGCTGGGTGACCGCCCGTCAGATCGAAGCCGCCCGCCGCACAATCGTGCATGAGATGAAGCGCCGCGGCAAGGTGTGGATCCGCATCTTCCCGGCCAAGCCGTATACCCACAAGCCCCCGGAGACCCGCATGGGTTCGGGCAAGGGCAATGTCGAATATTATGTGGCTGTGGTCAAGCCAGGCCGCATCATGTTCGAGGTGAGCGGGCTTCCCCAGGATATCGCCATGGCCGCCCTCCGGCGCGCCCAGTACAAGTTCTCGATCAAGACCCGGGTCGTGGCGCGCGAAGGAGGCGAATAACATGAAGGCCTCCGAGGTTCGTGAATTGTCCCTGGACCAAATGCGTACCAAAATCTCGGATACGCGTGAAGAATTGATGAAGCTGCGCTTCCAGCAGGTGACCGGCCAGCTGACGGATTTCAGCCGGCTGCGCATCCTGCGCCGTGATGTGGCCCGCATGGAGACCATCCTTCACGAGCGCGAGCGCGCCGAAGCTGTAAAAGGTGAAGCATGAACAAACGTCGTCGTCTGACTGGTGTCGTCACCAGCAATAAAATGACCAAGACCGTTGTGGTCGAGATCACGCGCAAGTTCCGGCACCCGCTGTACAAGAAGGTCGTGTACAGCAGTCAGCGTGTCAAGGCCCATGATGAGATCGGCTGCCAGATCGGTGACCAGGTGCAGATTGTTGAATCCCGCCCCATTTCGCGCGACAAGCGCTGGGTGGTGGAGAGTGTTGTGGTACGCGAGGTTCGCACTGCCGACCAGGGTGTGGGAGAGTAAGCCATGATCCAGCAGGAATCCCGTCTTAAGGTTGCGGATAATACCGGCGCGCGTGAGCTGCTGGTCATCCATGTGCTGGGAGGCTCCACCCGCAAGGTGGGCGCCATCGGCGACGTGGTGGTGGCGACGGTCAAATCGGCCGCGCCCCAGGGCTCGGTCAAGAAGAGCGAAGTGGTGCGGGCTGTCATCGTGCGCTGCACAAAGGAATGGCGGCGCGAGGACGGTTCATATATCCGCTTCGACGACAACGCCGCAGTGATCCTGGATGCGGATGGCGCCAACCCGCGCGGCAGCCGCATTTTTGGCCCCGTGGCGCGCGAACTGCGCGAGAAGGGCTATATGAAGATCGTATCGCTGGCCCCGGAAGTACTTTAGGCTGGCGTGGGAGAGCAAGCATGAGAGTGAAGATCCGCAAAGGCGATACCGTCGAAGTGATCAGCGGCCGCCTGGAAGACAAGGGCAAGCGCGGTGAGGTCATCAATGTCCTGTTGGACGACCGCCGCGTAGTGGTGCAGGGTGTCAATATCCGCACCAAACATCAGAAAAACGTGCAGACCCAGGCCGGGCGCAACATCAACCCCGGCCGCATCCAGTTCGAGTGTCCGGTGGACATCTCCAACGTGATGCTGGTCTGCCCCAAGTGCAATGAGGCCACCCGTATCAGCGTCCAGCGGGATGAGGACGGGGCGAGGCGCGTCTGCAAAAACTGTCAGGCGTTGATCGATTAGGCCGTGGAGCAACCAGTATGAACCGTATGCAGGAAAGATACAACCAGGATATTGCACCGGCGCTGTTCAAATCGTTCGGTTTTCGGAACGTGA
>CAYMQX010000324.1:0-4095 GCA_964392495.1 uncultured Anaerolineaceae bacterium | reverse complement strand
GTGCTGGCCACCGCCGGGGCCATGAAGCAGGTCGAGAAGATCAAGGCCCAGGCCGAGATCCGCCGCACCGAGAAGAACAGCGAACTTAAGGGGCTGGCCGATCAGATCGCCGGGGTGGTGCTGCACTTCTCCGCCAAGGCCGGTGAGACCGGCAAGCTGTACGGCTCCATCACCACGCAGGACGTGGCCGAGGCCATCCAGGAAAAGACCCGCTTCGAGGTCAAGCGCCAGCAGGTGGACATGCAGCCCATCCGCGAACTGGGCGAATTCAGCGCACACGTGCGCCTGACGATGGACCTGGTCCCCGAGGTCAAGATCATCGTGGGACGTGAGGGCGAGGCGGAGGCCGCAGAGGTCCAGGAAGAGAAGCCGAAGCGCAAGGGCCAGGCCGCGCCCGAATCTGCTGCTGCGGAACCTGTGGCAGAAACAGCAGAGGCCTGAGAGCCTGCGGAAAGATGACCACGATCACCGGTTCAACCGAACGCTGGGGGAGCCGGTGATTTATATTCCCTGCCCACCTGCCTGCCATGACTGACAGCCTCGGCCGCCTGCTGAAACGGGCCCGCAGCCAGCGGGAGGTCTCACTGGAGGATGCCTCCGAGGCCACGCGTATTCGCCTGCACTACCTGCAGGCGCTGGAGGCCGATGATTACTCGGTGATGCCCTCGGCAGCCCAGGGCCGCGGCTTCCTGAAGAACTACTGCGCCTACCTGGAAGTGGACCTGGAGGAGGCGCTGGCGGAGATCCAGAAGTCGCCAGGCGAAGACCCCGGGGGGTTGAGCGGCCCGCTGCCCGAGGTGGACATCCTGCCGCCGCCGCCCGAGCCGGCTGCCAGCGCGCGGCCCACCGTTCCCTCGCGGCGCCTGCCGGCAGCGGAAGCCTCCATACTTCCGCCTGCGCCTGCCCCGGCCCCCTCCCGCCGGTCCCGGTTGGGAAGCGCACTGCGCATATGGCAGGGGAAGAGGAAGACGGTCAACTCCGGGGAAGCGGAACATGAGGAGGCGCCCACACCGGCAGTGGTCCCGCCGGAAGCGCAGCCGCCTGCCGAGGCTGTGATTGCTGAGAAACCCGCCCGCCTCAACCTGTTTCAGAAGCCCGGTGCGGCCATCCGGCCCCAGCCGCACGTGGAGTTCGAGGAGCCGCAGGAAGCCGGGCCCGTGGAGGAAACCCCGCCCGCTCCGGCCCAGAGCGGTGCCGCGCCGCCCCCGGTGGATGAACCCGACGAGACCGCTGAGAAGATCTTTGCCGAGATCGGGATGGAACTGCGCCGCCGGCGCGAGCTGCTCAGCCTGACGCCTGAAGAGGTGGACCATCACATCCACATCCGCGAGGTCTTCATCCGGGCGATGGAGCGCGGCGATTTCTCCCAACTCCCTTCCGCCGTCCAGACGAGGGGGATGCTGGCGAACTACGCGGCGTTTCTGGACCTGGATACGGATGCCCTGCTGCTGCGCTTCGCCGATTCGCTGCAGGCCAGCCACCGGGCCCGGCACCCGGTCATGCCGGGGAGCAAACGCCCGTCGTTCCCCGTAAAGCCCAAGGTGCCGCCGCTGCGCGGCTTCGTGGCCGGAGACCTGCTCTTCGGGCTGGCCCTGGTCGTGCTGGTGGTGGCGCTCATTGTCTGGGGCCTGGGACGCGTCTTTGCAGACCAGGCCGAAAGGGTGGTGCTGCCGACCGCGCCCTCCATCTCGGATGTGCTGGCGGGCACCTCCAACCCCCTGCCCACGCAGGCGGTTATCCCCATCCCGGTGCTGGATACGCCGGTGGTGACGGAGGCGGTCAGCCCCACAGCAGAGGCCAACCTGGAAGTTCCGGCCTTCACCACGGAGGACCCCAATGTGGCGGTGCGGGTCACGATCTCCGTGGTGGAGCGCACTTTTATGCGCGTGATGCTGGACGGGGAGCAGGCCTTCAACGGGCGTGTGGTCCCTGGCGCGGCCTATACGTATGAGGCCACCACGACGATCCAGGTGCTGACGGGCAACGGCGCGGCCCTGCGCGTGACCTATAACGGCCGTGACCTGGGTCTGCTGGGTGACTTCGGGCAGGTGGTGAGCTTTATCTATACCGCCAACACGATCATCACGCCGGCGCCGCCGGCGCCCAGTTCCACGCCCAGCCTGCCGGTCACCGTGACCTCCACACCCACACTCACCCCCACACCCTAACAAGACTTCCGAGGGCTTGAAGACTCCGGAAGCCTGGAAAGACGATCCCTTGTCAAGGAACACCTTCCATATTATTTCCCTGGGCTGCGCCAAGAACACGGTCGATTCCGATTCGATGTCCGAGCTGCTCCAACGGGACGGCTACCGGTTGGTACAGAAGCCGGAACGTGCCAATGTGCTGATCGTCAACACCTGCGGATTCATCGGGCCGGCCAAGGCGGAGTCGATCCAGGTGCTGCGCGAGTTGGCGGAATCCAAGCGCAGCGGGCAGATCCTGATCGCGGCGGGATGCCTGACGCAGCGCTACGGCGCGCAGGTGGCGGATCAGGTGCCGGGGATCGACGGGGTGCTGGGCACACGTCGCTGGATGGACATTGTCCAGGTGGTGCGTGAGCTGAGACAGGGGGGGCGGCCCGAACCGCTGTATCACCTGCCGGAGAACGCGGCGACGGTGGGGGTGGATGAACAGGAAGCCCTGCGCGCTTCGGTGGCGGGGGCAAGCGCCTACCTTAAGATCGCGGACGGCTGCCGCCGCCCGTGCGCCTTCTGCGCCATCCCGCTCATCAAGGGGACCGCGGTCAGCCGCCCGCCGCAGGTCATCCTCGACGAGGCTCGCCGCCTGAACGAGGCGGGGGTGCGCGAGTTGGTGCTGATCGCGCAGGACACCACCGATTACGGCCACGACCTGGGTCTCAAGGATGGGCTGGCCGCGCTGCTGGAGGGCCTGACGGAGGAGGTACCCGGCCTGGACTGGATCCGCATCATGTATGCCTATCCGGGCTATGTCACGGACCGGTTGATCGAGGTCATGTCGGCGCGCAAACAGATCCTGCCCTATCTCGATATGCCGCTCCAACATGCCCACCCGAGAACCCTCTACCGCATGAAGCGCCCCTCCAACATCGACTGGGTGCACCGCACGCTGGCGAAGATGCGCGCGGGCATTCCGCAGCTTGCCATCCGCACCACCTTCATCGTGGGCTATCCCGGCGAGACGGAGGAGGAGTTCGAGGCCCTGCTGGACTTCGCGCGCGAGATCCGCTTCGACCGCGTGGGTGCGTTCCAGTTCTCCTTTGAACCGGGGACGACCTCCGAGCCGCTCGGCGACCCGGTCCCGGCGGAGGTCAAACAGGAGCGCTTCGAGCGGCTGATGGAGTTGCAGCAGCCCATCTCGATGCAGATCAACCAGTCCTTTGTGGGGAGGACGCTGGAGGTGCTGGTGGAGGGTTTCGACAAGGGGCTCTCGATCGGGCGCTCCTACCGCGACGCGCCCGAGATCGACGGGCTGGTGTTCGTGGAGGGGAAGCTGCCCGTCGGGGAGATCGTGCCGGTGCGCATCACCGGCGCCATGGCCTACGATTTGACGGGCGTTCGGGCGGCGTGAGCAGAAGCGCAGGCGAGGGGTTTCTTAACTACGAAAGGCACGAAATACACGAACAAAAGGCTTTGCTCTTTTTCGTGTGTTTGGTGTGTTTCGTGGTGACCAATGAATGGACTAAGATTACAAAGCTAGGAGGCCCTTGCGGCGGCGGTGGCGGCGAGGATGAGGATCGCCAGTGCCAGGTTCACACGCAGCAGCAGGTTCTCTCTGCGCTGGAGACGTTCCAACTCGCCAGGGGGGGCTTTGTCCGCGCGCAGCAGCACACGGCGGATCTGCGGCAGCACCTCCCAGGTCTGGATTGCACTGGTGGCCGCCAGGACCACAGCCAAGCTGTGTTTGATGAGGATGGCGATGGACCACTGGCCGGTCGTGGAGAGGAAGCCGTCGTAGTGCGGGTTGGCGCTGAGCTGGAAGAGTCCGGTCATCACCAGGATGCCCATGCTGAACCAGGCGATGGGCTCCAGGCGCTTTTGCATCGCCTCCAGGAAGGTCAGTTGGTCGTGCGGGCTGAGGGTCCGTTTGGCGGCGGGCAGGACGAGCAGGGAA
>CAYMQX010000323.1:0-4104 GCA_964392495.1 uncultured Anaerolineaceae bacterium | reverse complement strand
GCAGTTGGCCCAGCACGGCCCCACCCCTGTCCTCGCCGTATAGCTGCGCCAGCAGATCTTTCAACCTGTGTTCATTTGTCATGCTGCTCGGGGAATCCCTCTGGGCCGTGCAGTTATTGTACCCGATTCGCGCGGGCGCCCATGTGCAGACGTGAAGCAGGAAAGGCCGAAATTCCTTCTCATTCAGGTTAATGCTGATTCCCTTGCAATATCTGTGGTCGGTGATGCGAAGGAGGTGCAATGGCGCAGCCGGGTATGGGTATAATCGTCTCATGCCAAGAACAAAACAACCCAATTCACGCATGTGTTTCATCTGTGGGCTGGAAAACCCGGTGGGACTGCACCTGCACATCTACGAGACAGAGCCGGGAGTGGTGGAAAGCACCTATATCGCGCCCGAGCATTTCCAGGGTTATCCGGGGGTGCTGCATGGGGGGATCGTGGCTGCAATACTGGATGAGATCAGCGGGCGCGCTCACATGGGCCCGGTGGACCATCCGCGCTTTATGTTCACAGGCAAGCTGGAGATCAAATACCGCAAGAACGTCCCGATCAACCGGCGTCTGAAGATCATCGGCAAGGCAGGGAGGCTGCGCACCCGCATGGTGGAGGCCTGGGCCGGGATCTATGACGAACAGAGCGGTGAACTGCTGGCCGAGGCGGATGCGCTGCACATCAACGTGCCGGAGGACCAGTATGACACCTCCGACCTTGAGCGTTTGGGCTGGAAGGTATACCCGGAATAAAACCCCGAGGCCTTGGCCCAGGGCAGGCCTAGATGAAGGGTCCGCTCTTCCTGTACTGACAGAACGAAATTTCCCTGTTACTTTTTAGCGCCCTCCTGCAACAATCCTATGACAGGAGGACTATGGCATCTCTCATGACAGCCCAAACCAACGGCCCCCCTTCCGATGAACTCTCTCTGACACAGGAGGCTGCCACAAACCCCGAAGCCTTCGCGGAACTCTACCGGAGGCACCTGCGAGCCGTCTATCGCTACCACCTGGTCCACACTGCGGACGTCAAGGATGCAGAGGACCTGACCTCACAAACCTTCCTGGCCGCGCTGGAGGGCCTGCGCGGGTTCCGCGGGGAGGGAAGCTTCGCGGCATGGTTGATGGGCATCGCCTCACGCAAGCGGGCGCAGCTCTTCCGTGGGCGCCGCCCGCAGGTGACACTGGAGGCGCTGCACGAGCTTCCTAGCGACGACCCTCCCACAGACCAGGCCGCGCTGCAAAGGCTCCAGATGCAGAGCGCGGCGCGGGCACTGCGGCAGATCAACAGACAGCGGGCGGAGGCGATCATACTGTGTGCCTTTGCGGGGCTGAGCTGCGCCGAGGCAGGGGATATCCTGCATAAAAGCGAGGCTGCGGTAAAAATGCTCGTGGCGCGCGGGCTGCAGGAACTTCGTGAACGGACCTCCCTCTCCCTGGAGGTGGAATGATGCAACCCCTGAACGACATGGACCCCAAGGACCTCACCGCCTTGCTGGCGCTGAAGGCGCTGGCGGACTCGCTGGAACCGCGCCCGGAATTCGAATTGCGGCTGGAGGCCGCGCTCAAAATGAAACACAAAGACACGCAACACAGAAGCCGCTTCCCGGAAATCCTGCGCTATGCAGGCTGGGCCGCGGCGATCGTGGCACTGGCGCTCTTCCTCAACTGGCTGATCGGCTCGCTGGCTCCGCAACGCATCCCGGCGGCCGGCCCCACGTCCAATGCGCCGACACCTGCTTACACCCCAACACCTTTGGTTGAGAACAGCGGCGAGTCGCTCACCTACACATGGCGCGGCACCACGCTCACCATCAAGGCCGCGCTGCCCTCCGGCCCCGCGGAGGCCTCGGTTTTCGAGACACAACCCGAAGGGCCGACAACACTTGAATCGGCACAGTCCCTGGCGGTCAGGCTGGGCATCCAAGGCAGCGCCTACCAGCCCCTCAATGATGTGTCCGCTCACACCGGCTATATCATCACGGATGGGAAACAGCGGCTGTTCTACCGCTCCGACCAGTTTTTCACCTATCATCCCGATTATCCGGCCTTCCTTACGACTGCCGAGATCTTTCCGTTCCCGGATGCCGAGGCGCAGATCGCGGCATTCCTCTCAGCGCACGGGCTGGACTTCGCTTATAAGGTGCAGCCTTCCGAGTTCTTTGGGGGATACTATGCCATGCCGCTGACCGAGGACGGTGCGGGCATACGGTACGAATACTTCCAGTATAGCGGTCTGCTGTTCCGGTTCAACCGGGACGGGATCGCGGCAGTGGAGGCAAGGCTGGTCAACCGAAAGCCGGTAGGGGTCTACCCGATCCGTACAGCGCAGGAGGCGCTGGACTGGCTTCTGACCTCGGACAGCGAGCCGGGAATCCAAGAGGGGATGCATTCCTCCACCGGCCCCTTCCCGACCTGGTACCGCCAGTACCCGGATGACACGACTATCACACTATACGCACAACCGCCCTCTTCCTTTGCTGCGGTGGACGGGTCGGCGCCTCTCGTAACGCTGGAGGGCTATCCCCTGCTGGGAGCAGGGGAACTCCCGGAGGGTTTTGCCTCACCCAACATGGTACGCGCCACGGGGAAGTTCACCCGTGAGAGCGGGATCCGCTACTTCCAGGTGGACTCGTGGGAGATGCTGCCGAAACCGCAGGAGGGATTCATGGGGACGCTCCAACAGCAGGATGGGCAGGGAACGCTCGTCACAATCGAAGGCGAGACCTTCAGCGTCCCCGACCTACCTGCCGACCTGACCCTACCGATGGAAAATGTTTATGTTGTCGGCTACCGGGATGGGAGCGTCCTCCAGTGGAACTCGTTCAATACACAAGGGTTCGGCGGAGGAGGCGGCGGAGGAGGCGGCCTGGGGCTGTACACGCTGAACCTCTCGGGTACGCCCATCCCCTTCCCTACGGCAACACCGGCTACAACACAGTTATCACCCGGCAGCGGATTCCCCTACACGGTCGTGGCGGGCGATACTTTTGCCTCCATTGCACAAATGTTCGGACTTACGGCCGAGGAATTGATGCAGCATAATGGAATCACCGATCCCGGCACACTCTACATCGGGCAGACCCTGCTGATCCCCAGAACGGAGCGGGCAGAAGGCTGGCAGGGACTGCTGAGCATCACCATCATCAAATCGCCGGATGGGTCCGAGCGCACGCAATACACCTTCATGGACAGCGTCCACGGCTATTACCAATTGGATGGCAGCCTGGGCGATCTCTCTGCCTATCAAAACCGGCCCATCAAGGTCTGGGGGGCTATTCGCGAGGAGGACCCCACACAGGGCATGCTCATCTCGGTCGAAAAATATGAGGTTCCCTATCCGGACCTGAAATTCAGCCTGCTGCACGGCAGACAGGAAAACCAGACCGTGAACGGTGAACTGCTGACAGTCCTGACCGCGGAGGACGGCCAGACCTATGTGGTCCTGCTGCCGGAAGGCTCACCAAGCAGCTACCCGGTGGATCCCGGCAGCGAGGACGTGATAGTGGAAGTACTGGCGATCCCGGGCGAGACCTACGCGGGATACCCGGCGCTGCGTATCTTCAGCAGCGCACTGGCGATCAACCCCAAGACCAATGCGCCTTTCGATCTGACTATAACGGCCGACAGGGTCAATGTCATTGAGGCGCCGCCCGAGGTGACGCCGGAGATCCCCACCATCCAGATCGAGTCCATTGAGCTGATCTTCTACACGAAGGACCCAACCTCGGCGCAAACGAGTTCCCCGGCATATATCCAGCCCATGTGGCTCTTCACCGGACATTACAGCAACGGTGACGAGTTCGAGATCATGGTCCAAGCTTTGAGTCAGGAATATCTCTCGCCGGTCGTGGAACCCATCGAGCCGCCAGGATAATCCATAAGCGACCTGGCACACCGGGAGGTGCCGAAGGAATCCACCCCTGCCCCCTATCATTGCAGGAGGTCCTTTAAGAGCAGGGCCAAGGAGCAATGTTGGGGGCAGATACTTTTTATACTGCAATACAGATGAGACATTCGGGAATCGCAAGGCGGGTATAATCACACCATGCCAACTCCATCCACGGACATTCAATGATCACCGCCTACCATCGTCCCAAGACTCTGGAAG
>CAYMQX010000322.1:0-4111 GCA_964392495.1 uncultured Anaerolineaceae bacterium | reverse complement strand
CTCCTTCCCTATCTTTCCTGTATTTCGGATTCCATCTCCAGGATCGCGTGCGCCACGGCCTCCACAGCCACCCGTTGTTTACGGTACAGATCGGCTTCCGACATGGCGAGACGTGAGGCGACTTCGCGCACTTTGCGCCCTTCGATGAATTTCATTTCAAGAATATTGTAGAGGATCCACTCTGTAGTGAATCGCCGGTCCCCCTCCGGCTTGACCTGATCCACTGCTTTACGCAGTAAAGCTCGCAGAGCATTGGCCGCATTTCCTTCATGATCGCCCGTCAGTTCTTGTACAACCTGGAGGTGCATAAGTGGGCTGGTGGTAAGCTTGGGGCCGCCCCAATAGTGCGTCAGCGCGTCCTTCACCCAGGTGGCCAGGTCGCTTTCCTGGGGCAGCGGCTCGGATAACAAGTCTGCACTTACGTCATAACGGCCTGCGGCGCGCAGCCTCTGGATCATCTCAACCTGAGGCTGAAGGTCCTCCAACGAACGGAAAACGCGCTGCTGCAGCTGGCGGTCTTCCAGGGCCAGGGCCGCGCGGTCCGCCAGGAGCCACAGAGCTTCACGTTGGTCATACTCCATGCTCTCCGCCCCATGGCGCGCGACACCCAGCAAGCCCAGAAGAGGCGGTACTTCATCGCGATCCATCTCCGGGTTTCGCCGCTGATAGAGAGGCAGGACCCAGAAATCACCCCAGAGAAATTCATGACGGGGGCCGTTTCCGTTCACCCTCCCCATGGCTTGTGGTAGATCCTGCTGATTGATCATATTGCGCCTGCCGGCGATCACGATCAGTGAAAGCTCATCCCCATCCAGGGCGGCCACAAATGCCGCAGGGGATTGAAGCTGGTCACGTACAGCGGCCAGGACGGCCTCCAGGAATTGGTTTAGATCGCCGCCGGTCAACAGACGTTCTTCCACATTTTGCAGGAAACTCAGTTCAGAACGATCCCGACCGTAGAACAGCCCGCGCTCCCAGACAGGCGCCGCCAACGTGATCAGGTGTTCCAACAGAAGAACTGTCGCCACCACCACCAACGGCACAAAGGCATTATAGGGAATGCCTCCAAATACCTCACCGGCACGCCGGACGATCGTCATCAACCCCAGCGCCACCGAGGCGGTTACCGGCCCTCGCATGATCCATTTGAACAGGCGGCTCTTGACCACCCGGTCCGGCCAGGAGACCCCGAAAAAAGCGACCGCATATGCCATGATGACAACAAGACCGCCTACAAGAATATTGATTACAAGTGCGGCGCCCCAAAACAGATGGGGGAACTGCGCGGCCAGGCCTGATCCATACATTAAGTAGGGGTAGGAACCCAGGGCTGGTGCAGTCGCCCCGGCCATCAGATAAAGCATCCGCCGTTGGCCGGAACGCGTGAGCATGCGCCGATAGGCTCGCAGAAAATTCACCCCTGCCCAGGCTATGGTGAACACATAAAAAAGTGTGAACACTTCGGTCCACAGGGTTCGTTGGAGATGCGGTGCCGGGAGGCCATGGGGAAGAAGGGGGCCGAGCAAATAGCCGGCCACCATCAAAACCAGAAAAAAGGTCGAGATGAGATAAACGCCCCTTACGGCCATCCTGCGGCGGCCCCGGGAAGGGCGCCCTGCAGTTACAAGGACCGCATCCGAGAGATGGAGGTACGCTGCCGGAAGATAGATAATCCCCAGCCACTGCAGCCGTAAGAGAACGTCCAGCCCGCGCGCGGGAATCGAATCATCCTGCAAAGCTTCCGTGGTGAATACCACGACCACGCAGAGAAGAATAATGGCAAATGACCGCGCCACCCGGTCGCGCAGGTTGAACGATAATGCATATAGGAATAACGAAAAGGCCGTGATGGCGATGCCTGCCGTCAGGATTTGATTAAGAGTCCGGATCCCCCCCAACAAACTGTCTGACCAACCGGTAACCATGAAGCCTTCCGTACGTTAAGTTATTTCAACGCCCTCGCGAAGAACAGGGCAACATCCTGACTTAGATAGTAATGGTCATTATACCCGCAGAATTCGTAACCATGTTTCTGCGCCATGCGTATGGCAGGAAGATTTTTGGCCTGCATTTCCAACATGATCCGTCGATGATTATGTCCCTGTGCCCATTCATGGGCAGCCGTGAGCAGTGCGCTCCCAACACCCTCCCGACGCACCTGCGGCGCGACCACCAGATCCGCCACCTTCACGAGTGAAAGCGCGGGCTGCTCCACGAGAAGGATGTAACCAACTGCATCCGGGCCGCTGATGGCGGTGTACATCATTGCCATCCGTTTCCACTCATCCGCCAGGGCGAAGGGGTCATGCGGGTACTCAAGTGGGATCGGGCGCGGTAATCGCACCTCGCGGAAAGCAGCCAATATCTGGCTTGCATCCGTGCGAAGATCAAGCTGCCAGACGTGATCACTGCGACTGCTGTGATCGAGCGCCATCAGGCGGGAAAGGTCGGAGGCAAGGGATGGGCGGATTTTATAATCTATCATCATCAGGGTGCCAGTACTCGAATGGGTATTATACAGGGAGGCAGGGATTCTCCCTTGTTATCGGTGGCCACGATCCGTAACTGGTAATCCCCGGGCGTCAGCGCCGAGGTATCCCAGCTTCCCAGGGGACCATCATTTACTACCGAGGTGTCGGCAGCAATCGTGGCCCAGGTATCACTGCCGCGCAGAGCGACCTCATATTTATAAAAACCAAAATCAGGGATATTGACCGTTCCGGCGATATCGATCTTCCCTTTCACCTCTGCCCCGGGAGTCGGAAAAGTGATCATCAATTTCCCGGGACGGCATCCCTGCATATTGGCTGAGGTCGCCGGCTGCGTAGCCTGGGCGACCTGCGTCATCAATTCAGGGGAAAATGTCCCTGGAGGCAAAGCCAACAGGTTAAGGGTCGGTGTAGGTATGAAGACCTGGGCAGGCAGAGATGGGATAATGAAGGAAGCTACTACAAACTCGGTGAACAACAACGCCACCACCACCAGGCTTACCGCAAGAGCCTGGCTGAGGCGGCGAAGGGAAAACTCGCGCTCCAGCCTAAAGACAGACTGCTGCCATTCCTGCCAACAGTTGAAGAGCCATCGAAACGAAAACAGCCCCCCGATCGCAAGGATAATATAGATCAGCACCTCATACGAGGCGAGAAATCGGAATAGACCGGTCATGCCAGTTATTCGCGGTCATAACCCGCGCAAGACCCCACGGATGATGGTTTCCATTTGAGGCGTGATGACCTTTCCGGCCTCCATAACTTCCTCGTGGGTTGTAACGGTCGAGCCATCCAGGTTGGCCTTATTGCTGATGCCGGAAAGCCCCAGCACACGCATTCCAGCGTGCCGGGCAACGATCACCTCCGGCACGGTGGACATCCCCACTGCATCTGCTCCTGCGAGGCGCAGGAAGCGGAGTTCCGCCGGGGACTCGAAGGAGGGGCCACTGAGCCCTGCATAGATGCCCTCCTTAAGCATGATCCGCTTGTCCCCGGCAACCCGGCGCGCTTGCTCCGCCAAAGCGCGATCATACGCCTGGCTCATATCCGGAAATCTCGGTCCCAAATCATCCAGGTTGGGCCCCATAAGTGGATTGTTGCCGGTCATTCCCATGAAGTTCAGATGATCGGTGATCAACATGACCTGCCCGGGTTCAAAATCCGGATTAACTCCCCCTGCCGCATTGGTCACGATCATGGTGCCAATTCCCAATCGTCGCATGACACGTACGGGCATTGTGACCCGATTAATGCCATATCCCTCGTAAAAGTGGATCCTCCCTTGCATAACGAACACTGGTATGCCTTCAAGTTCACCGATCACAAGGCGACCGGCATGCCCTTGCACCGTGGAAACCGGGAAGTGAGGGAGGCTTCCAAATGGGATGTAATCCGCATTTCGAACCGACTCGGCCAGCGCGTTTAATCCTGAACCCAGGATTAAACCTACACGCGGCTCGGCTGAAGAACGGGCTTGAACAGCCCGTACAGTCTCATCGATCTGCTCAAGTGATAGATTGGGTTGCATGTTGTTCCAATTCTCAGAAATAGGACCTCGGTCCCTCCAAATTGCAGGAGGATTATATCAGAAACAGGATTCCTTCCCTCCGCCTGATTGCCTG
>CAYMQX010000321.1:0-4115 GCA_964392495.1 uncultured Anaerolineaceae bacterium | reverse complement strand
GCTGATGCTCTTTGGCGGGCTGGCAGTATGGGGGATGCTGCGGGGTTGAACGACGATCTTAATGAAAAAAACAGGCGCCGGACCAATTGCCCGGCGCCTGTTTTTTTTTCAGGTTTTAGCTTACATGTGCCAGTCGGGGGTCCAGGGCATCGCGCAAGCCATCACCAAGCAGGTTGAAGGAAAGCACGGTGAGGGCAATGGCCGCACCCGGGAAGAAGACCAGGTGGGGGGCGGTGAAGACCTGGTTGCGTTCCTGGCCGAGCATGGCGCCCCATTCCGGCGTGGGAGGCTGCGCTCCCAATCCCAGGAAGGACAGGGCCGCTGCATCCAGGATCGCGGTGGCGATTCCCAGCGTTCCCTGGACGATCAGCGGTGTGAGGGCGTTCGGCAAAATGCGCTTGAACAGGATCTGCGCGGTATTGCCGCCCAGGGCGCGAGTCGCCGAGACGTAATCCATCTCGCGCACCGAGAGCACCGAGGCGCGCACCACACGGGCATAGGCCGGGATGGAAACGATGCCGATGGCCAGCAGGGCATTGATCAGACCAGGGCCGAGCACCGTCACAATGGCGATCGCCAGCAGCAGCGAGGGGAAGGCCAGCAGGACATCCATGGTGCGCATGATGACATTATCGATCCACCCGCCAAAATACCCGCCCAGCGCACCCAGCACAGTGCCGATCACGATGGCAAAGCTGACGGTGGAGATGCCCACCATCAGGCTCAGGCGCGCCCCGTATAACAAGCGGCTGAACTCATCCCGGATGTTGCCGTCCGTGCCGAGGATATGTTGAGGTTGGTCCGCGGGGCAGCCGAACAGATGGATGCAGGGAGCCGAGCGCTTGCCCAGCGCCTGGGGCGGTTTCGCGTCCAGCATGGAAAGGGTGGGGCTGTAAGGCGCCAGCCATTGAGCCGTGAGGGCGACAAAGACCAGGATGGCCAGGATCACCATCCCCAGTACGGCCGATTTCCGCCTGAGCAGCCTTCGCCGGGTGATCTGCCACAGGCTGACGGATTTAAGCGACAGGGCCTCGGCGTCCAGCCTGGCCACCTTTTTTTCGAACTTGTCCATCTTTTCGCTATTGGTGGTCATGCGAGTCCTTATTCCAGCCGGATGCGCGGGTCGAGGTAGGCATAGGATATGTCCACGATCAGGTTCAGGATGACAAAGAAGATGGCGATCACCACGGTGAAGGCCTGGACGATCCCGTAGTCGCGGGCAGTGATGGCCTCATAAAGGATGCGCCCCACGCCCGAGAGGTTGAACACAGTCTCGGTCAGCACCGCGCCGCCCAGCAGGCCGCCCAGTGACAGACCGATGATCGTGACCAGGGGCAGCAGGGCGTTGCGAAAGGCGTGCTTCATGACCACCACGTTCCGCCGCAGTCCCTTGGCGCGCGCCGTTCGGATGTAGTCCTGGCCCAATACATCCAGCATGGCCGAGCGCGCCATGCGGGCGATCAGCGCCATGGGGATGGTTCCCAGGGCCACGGCGGGCAGGATCATGTGCTTGATCGCATCCCCGAGCACTTTCCAATCTGCCGAAAGCACCGAGTTTAAGATGTTCATGCGGCTGAGGAAGTCCGACACCGTATAAATAAAGGTGCCCTCCTTCAACGTCAAGCCCCAGACCTCAAAAAAGGGCGTGGTCAGCAGACCCGGGGAGAGTCTCCCCGAAGGCGGGAGTTGGAAGGGTGTGTCCTTTAACGACAGGGCGAAAATATAAGCGAGCATCAATCCCAGCCAGAAAACCGGCATGGATACGCCGATATTGGCCCATAACATTGTCAGCACATCGATCCACGAGTTGTGCCGCACGGCTGAGATGACCCCCAGCGGGATGCCGATGATGAGCGCCACGACGAGCGCGGCAACGGCCAGTTCCACCGTGATTGGGAGGCGCTCGATAAGCAGCTCGGTAACAGGCTTGGAGAAGCGGAAGGAACGGCCAAAATCACCGTGCGCGATCTCGTTGACGTACACTCCGAACTGGACAGGGATGGGCTTGTCCAGCCCGTGACGCTGGATGAACTCGTTGCACACCGCATCGGTGGCTTTTTCACCCAGCATGGCGCGGCAGGGGTCGCCGGGGATCAGGCGGCCCAGCGCGAAGGTGGCAAATAAAATGCCGAATAAGACCGGAATGCTGAGCAGCAGGCGTCGGAGGATGTAGGTGGTCATGGCCCTTTGGGGAGACCCCCGGCAGGAAGCCTTCCTGCCGGGGGTCTGGAACGATTGGCGCTAACGCGACTTACTGGGCCGGTGCATTCAGGAACGGGCCAAAGAGGCCGCTCCAGTAGGAGAAGGCTCCGGTGTTGCCCTTGTGGAGCGGGCTGGCGGCGTCCCACTGCAGGACCAGGGAGGTCACCACGTCATTGGCATCCAGGCTGGAGCCATCGTGGAACACAACGCCCGGGCGCAGGTGGAAGGTCCACTCGGTCAGGTCAGCGCTGGCTTCATAAGATTCGGCCAGGGCCGGTTCGACCGCGGTGCCGCCCACTTCGTAGGCAAGCAGCGACTGGGCGACCTGTTCACAGGCCCGCAGCGACTCGCCGTCGGTCTCATCCGCGCAGAAGAGCGAGATCGGTTCGGCGTTCTGCATCCAGACGAAGGTGTCCTGTCCGGGGATGCCCATCACGGCGAAGTTCTCATTGCTGAGCGGGCTGGAGTGTGCACCCTCCACGGTGGCCTTGAAGGCTACAGCCGAGCCGCCGTGCGCAACTGGGATCATCGGGACGTGCTGCTTGATGAGGTTGTTGGCCTCGGTGTAACCCGGGGCGCGCTCGGCATCGGTGGCCTTGGTGGCGCCTTCATCCAGGGCGGCGACGATATCCTCATAGTGATTGCCGAACTGCTTGGAGGAGCCGCCTCCGAAGTGGTAGCCCACGAAGTTGGTCATATCGGGATAGTCAGCACCCCAACCCAGCAGGTGGATGCCGTCCAGTTGACCGGAATCGGCCGCATCCAGGAAGGCGCCGGATTCCATCACATCGATCTCCACGGTGACGCCCAGGTTCTCCTTCAACTGAGACTGGATATCCTGCGCCACAACGTTCGGATCTGGCAGATAGCCGCGGACGACATCGCGGTAGTGCAGTTTGATGGTCGGGAAGGGATTGCTTGCGCCGAAACCGGCCTCGGCCAGCAGGGCCTTGGCGGCCTCGGGGTTAAAGTCGTACCACTTGTCGCCCACGCAGCCGTTGGGGATGGAGCAGGGGGTGAAGTAGTCCGCCACCTCGGAGCCGGCGGGATAGAAGTTATCGACAATGCGCTTGCGGTCGATGGCCTGGGCGAACGCCTGGCGCACCTTCTCGTTGTCGAAGGGCGGGAAGACGTTGTTGAAGCCGATGTACATGACGTTCAGCGCCTGGCGGGTGATCAACTTGAGGTCGGGGTTCCCTTCCACCTTCGCGAAGTCATCCGGGCCCACGTTGTCAATGCCATCCACGGAACCGGATTCCAGTTCCAGCAGGCGCTGGGCGGACTCGGTGCCCCAGCGGAAGACTACGGTCTGGTTCTTGGCCGGATCGCCCCAGTAATCGTCGAAGCGGGTGAGCACGAGCTGGTTGCCGCGGTCCCAGGTTTCGACTTTGTAGGGGCCGGTGCCGATGGGCTTCTCAAGGATATCGCCGGTTGCGCCCGTGGATTCAAGATATTCCTGGGGCTGGATGGCGAAGGACGAGAAGGCGATCTTGGAGGGCAGGGCGGGATCGGGGACGCAGAGCGTGAGCTTGACCGTGAGTTCATCCACGGCCTCGATCGATTTGACCTCGCCGCCGTAATCGCAGTTGGGGGCTTCGGTCTTCAGGCCTTCGTAGGCCACAGGCGGCTGGGTGGCGGTGGGTTCAACAGCGGGGGGCTGGGTGGCGGGCACCTGAGTGGCAGGCGTGCCGCAGGCCGCCAGCACAAGGCTGGACAGGATCAGCAGCGAAAACAGAACAAACAATTGGCGTTTCACAGGTTCTCCTCCGGAGATTGGGTTTGGTTGACGCGAACGGACAGGGGAAAGACAGGTAGCCGGAACTCTGCGGGACGACACCTCCTCTTAAGACGGATCTCCGTGCACGATGAAGACAGCGTGCATCCTCCGTAAATCCTGCGATGATGCAGTCAAT
>CAYMQX010000320.1:0-4126 GCA_964392495.1 uncultured Anaerolineaceae bacterium | reverse complement strand
CCTTCCTGGAGTGGTTCCTGCCGCTGGAGGCGGACCCCATCCCTGAGACCTCGCTGCTGCGCGAGTTTCTGGGCGGCTCCATCCTCAAGGATTTCCGCGTCTGGAAGGACGGGCGCCGCTAAGCTGTTGCGGCGCCCTGTTTGTTCTGGTGGGGGAGAGGGGCGGTGCGGCCCTAATACGCTTGCAGGCTGGCTTCCGGCTCGAAGGCCTCTTCCGGAACGGAATCCAGCCTCTCATTTTCCATGATGCCCAGGATATCCTTCGATGCGGCTTCCGCCATCCGGGCCAACTGCTCCGGCTTCAAAACGAGGATGCTGGCGCGGTCCGTGCTGACGATGCCCTGGCTGCGCAGCAGGTTCAGGGAGCGGCTGATCGCCTCGGGCACCGTGGCGATGCGGGCGGCCATTTCGTGGATGGGGATCTCATGGCGGTCGATGGGCAGCGTGCCCTGCGCGCTCAGCTCGTAGATCAATTTTGCCACGCGCACCGGCACCGTCAGGAAGGACAGGTCGGCGTAGGTGTTCAGCAGCTGCCGGTAGCGGTCTGACATGATGCCCAGCAGCCCGAGCGCCACCCGCATGTATTCATCTTTTGCGTATTTCGCGAGCAATTTCTGATAGGCTTGCAGGCTGATATGCCAGACAAAGCTGTTCCGGGTCGCGATGGCGGTATAGGGGTTCGGGCCCCCGTCCATCAGGGCGACCTCGTTGAACATGATGACCGGATCGACATCGGAAATGATGTTCTGCTGCCCGTGCGGGCCGAGCTTGCACAGGTGGACATGCCCCTTTAGCAGTACGAACAGTCCGGCGCAGGGTTCTTCTTCGAAAAAGATGATCGTATCCGGGGCAAAAAGCCGCATTTGCCCGGCCAGGATGATCGCCAGCCGGTCTGCCAGCGGCAGTTTGATGAAGTGGCTGACGTTTCCAAGCCTTTCGGCCAGGCTCTGAGGGGTTTCCAATTGCAATCCTTTCTTCGCCGATGCAGGTTGTCGTGGAGGATCCGCGCTCTCATTATAGCGCAGGTGGGCCTGTCCTTTCAATTTGACATTTGTCAAGTCTTTAATTGACAACTGTCAAAGACTCCAAAAAACCGATTGTGATAAAATGAACAATGTCGGAGCCCATACACTGTTGACTCTTCGTTCAGAAATGGGAAGGTTAAGAGAATGCAAATCGGAAAGTCACGTAAGAGAACCGGCCCCTTCTTTGCGCGCAGCCTGCTTCTGGCAGGAGCAGCAATTCTCCTGGCCCTGCTGCTTTATGCCTGCCAGCCGGCTGCCACGCCTACGCCCGAGCCTACGGTCATTCCACCCACGGCGACGGCGGTCCCCACAGCCCTGCCGGACCAATCCAAGGTCCATGCGGACCTGGCGAAAAGCTCGCACGGTTACTACGGCGATGACCTGTACCACGGCCCCAATACCTGGTGCGCCCGCTGCCACTCGCCGCAGAACTGGGACCCGGAGGCCAAGCCTGGCAAACCACCGAACTGCTTTTCGTGCAAGTTCCCCACCGATAAAGAGGTGCGGGTCTCAGACGGCAATACCCTGATCCCCAAGGAGGAGTGGGTCGGCATTCCCTGCGAGACCTGCCACCGGGTGGATGCGAATGGGATCGCCAGCGCCGAGATCGCCTGGCTCAATCCCATCAGCAAGGAGTATGTGGAAGTCAAGACGCCCACCGAACTGTGCGAGAAGTGCCATACCACCACCACGAACAACCTGTTCGGCTCGGCGGTGGTGCACAAGATCGAGTTCGGCAGCGCCCACCTCAACTACGCCGGGTTCATCAATGAGACCCCGCCCCCGCAGTACTGCACCGACTGCCACGATCCTCACAGCCAGGTCGCCAAGACCTGCGTGGACTGCCACCAGATCGATGAGTCCAAGCACGCCATGGGCAAGTATGCAGAGATGAAGGACAAGGTCACCTGCATGGCCTGCCACACGGCCTCACCCGACTGGAATCAACAGACACCCTCCATGATCGCCTGGTCGGTGGGTCCCTTCGGAGAGAACGGCATGTGGGTCCCCATTGACGCAACCCTGGATAAGGATGGCGTCCCGGCCAACAAGCCCATGACCTCCCATGCCATCCAGGGAGAGGTCGTCTGCACACGCTGTCACGCCGAGGGGAACGCCCAGGGTCTGACCGTCCTGACTGCCAGGGGACAGATCCCGGCCCCGCCCGCGACCGCCACGCCCTGACATGCACGGAAGCGATGAAGCTTGCATAGCAGAAACCTGTTCCCCTGTCTGATCGCCGCGGCGTTCCTGGCTCTGGCCCTCGCGGCCTGCCAGCCAGCCCCGGAAGCGCCCGGGAACGTTCCGCCAACCTCGCTGCCATCCACCGGGGGGAGTCCCGATGGGACTCCCCCCGCGGCCAACGGCCAGCCCGAAGTTACACCCGGCGACCCCCAGGCTCTGTGGGCGGCAAGCCTCCACGGTAATTCCTACGTGGTGGATGAGGCGGGCATGAACAGCACCTGTGCGCGCTGTCACGCGCCGATCAACTATATACCGGCACCGGACGCCATGCCGGCAAGCTGCGGGGCATGCAAGTTCGAAGTGGAGCCCCCGCCTCCCACGATCGCAAAAGTCGACTGGCAGCACATCCCCTGCAAGACCTGTCACCAGGTCAAGAAAGGCGAAGTCCAGGCGGAATATACCTGGCTGGCCATCCCGATCATGGAAGAATATGAGAAGGTGGCAAGCACGACCGACCTGTGCATCAAGTGCCACACGGATGCGGAGGCTGTCGATCATGCCGGCATTGCAGTCGCCGGCGCACATGCGGACTACACCTGTACGCGCTGCCATGAGCCCCACTCGCTGGCCGCCTCCTGTGATGCGGCGGGATGCCACCCCGGCCTGGAGAACCCTCCGGCCCCGATCCCAGGCCATGATGCGGACCATGCGCAGGTGTCCTGCGAAGCCTGTCACGACGCGGGCGGGCTGGATGTAGGACCGGATGAGCAGGGACAATGGGTCACCCTGCGGCCCGGCACCTCGACCCCCTGGGTCTCGCACAATACCGTCAAGGAAGCGCCCTGCGAGCGCTGCCATTTCCCCAACAATCCCTGGAAGCTGTCCGAGGCGGTCTCCGGGAGCGCTCCCTGAGCGCGGGGTTCGCGCCTCGACCTGATCCGACCCAAACAGAAACACACCCCCAAGCTCCGACACGAACATACGGACAGGCGCCTGTTTTGTCAGGGCGCCTGTCCTGTTTTTCCAGGGACATCCAGACCCCAAAGGTTTGCCCTGCTTGACCTTCGTCTCGTTATGCCAGGCAGGATACAGGATCACGAAGGAAACCTTTGGGGTCTCCTGGGCGTGGAGACCCGGGCCGGGCAAGCGCGTCGCTTCGGGTTTATGCTGCTCTCAGGCAGAGTCCACGCCAGCTCACATGTGCCCTGACGGGCATAAGGCAGGCTGTTGGCACGGCCCCCCCGCAAAATAAGCACTTGAAAAATCCAGCCAAAAGGTGTATCTTTATTGTAGAAACGAACAGGAGATAACCTTATGCTCACAAAAGTTCAGAAATGGGGCAATAGCCTTGCCCTCCGAATCCCTAAAGCCTTTGCGGTTGACGCTCAATTGGAAAATGATTCAATCGTAGAAATAAGTATTGTGAAGGGCAAAATTATCATTACGCCAGTCCCAATGCCAGGTTGGACGCTTGATGAATTGCTTGCAGGCATAACGAAAGATAATCTTCACAATGAAGTTGACACGGGTTTTGCGGCAGGAAATGAAGTTTGGTAATCCCATGACATACGTTCCCGATGGCGGCGACATCGTTTGGATCATGTTTAATCCACAAGCAGGACATGAACAAGCAGGATATAGGCCGGCTCTGGTGTTGTCTCCGAAGGCTTATAACGGAAAAGTTGGATTAGCCATCCTCTGCCCCATCACAAGTCAAATCAAAGGGTATCCCTTTGAAGTCTTGATCCCTGAAGGATTGGAAGTAAAGGGCGCAGTTATATCTGACCAGGTAAAAAGCCTTGATTGGCAAGCAAGACGGGCAAGGTTTATTTGCAAATTGCCGTCCGGGAATTTCAAACAAGACATCAAGAAATTAAGTGCGCTAATCAGGGAGCAGATTTAAAGCATGTAGAGTCT
>CAYMQX010000319.1:0-4144 GCA_964392495.1 uncultured Anaerolineaceae bacterium | reverse complement strand
AGAGACAGGTTGGCCTGGTTGCGCTCCTGGCGTAGAAGGGCGCCGATGAGCCGCTGGCGCAGGGACATCAACCTGGGCAGATCCAGCGGCTCGGTGACAGTGGCCTCGCCGGATATGGCCTGACGGCCCCAGAAGTGGGTCAGCGGCAGGCGCAGATAATAGACCAGGATCTCCAGCTCGGGAAGCGAGGGGGCGCGGCGGCCTTCTTCATAAGCCAGAAGCAGGGCGCGGGAGATGCCCATGGCCTCTGCACATTCCCTGGCAGTACGCCGGGCGGCCAGCCGTGCATCCCGGATCAACACACCGAGTTTCTTGGAACGGATGGTAATGTGAGTGTGGTTGTCCATAAGACCTCACCGGTTGAACATGTTCTTAAAATATTATAGCAGAGGAGAGCGGGTGGAGGAGTCCGAACTCGAAGTCCTTTGCCCTTCCCGCCCTTGATCCTGAGGCTGCCCGGGCGCGGCCTGCAAGGCCCGAACATCCGCTTCGCCCGGGGCGCCTCGCAGCGACATCGCTGTTTATCGGCGGCCGCGGGCTGTGGAACCCGGAGCGCCGATGCCAAATATCTCCGGCCCCAGGGTGATGCCGGCCTGCTGGAGGCGCGGCATAAAGAGGGGACGGATCCCCGTGGGCTTCAGGGCGCCCTCCACCTTGCCATCCGGGTTGGTGCCGGTCTGTTCGAACTTGAAGACATCTGTCAGCACAATGGTATCACCCTCCATACCGGCGACCTCGGTGATGGCGGTCACTTTGCGCGAACCGTCGTTGAGGCGGGATTGCTGGACGATCAGGTCCACAGCGGAGGAAGCCTGCTGGCGGACGACCTTGAGGGGCAGGTCCATGCCGGCCATGAGGACCATCGTTTCGAGGCGGGAGAGGGCATCGCGAGGCGTGTTGGCGTGCAGGGTGGTCAGCGAGCCGTCGTGACCGGTGTTCATGGCCTGGAGCATATCGAGCGCCTCACCGCCGCGCACCTCACCGACAACGATGCGGTCCGGACGCATGCGCAGAGAGTTTCGCACCAGATCCCGCACGCTGCGGCCTCCCCTGCCATCCGTATCGGGGGTCTTGGTCTCGAGGCGCACCAGGTGGTCCTGCTGCAATTGGAGCTCGGCAGCATCTTCGATGGTGACGATGCGCTCGGTTTCGGGGATAAAGCCCGAAAGGACATTGAGCAGGGTAGTCTTGCCGGAGCCTGTGCCTCCGGAGATGATGATATTGAGGCGGGCCACCACGCAGGCCCGCAGAAATTCGCCCATGATGGAGGTGAGGGAGCCGAACTCAATAAGCTGCTGTACGGTCAGCCGGTCGCGGAAGAACTTGCGGATGGTGATGGACGGGCCGTCAATGGCAACGGGCGGCACCACGGCATTGACGCGTGAGCCATCGGGCAGGCGGGCGTCCACGGTGGCATTTTCCGCGTCAATGCGGCGGCCGAGGGGCAGCACAATGCGCTCGATGATGCGGATGACGTGGGCGTCGTTCTCAAAGTAGAGCGGGGTCTTGATAATCTGCCCGCCTTTTTCGATGTAGATCTTCTTCGGGCCGTTGACCATGACCTCGGTGATATCGGGGTCTTCGAGCAGGGGCTGGATGGGGCCATAACCGAGCAGTTCATCCAGCACTTCCTTGAAGGTCTGGTTGCGCAGATCATCGGGAAAGCGAAACTTGGTTTGTGAGTAGATCTCCTTGAGCCTTTCAAGCACGAATTCACGGCGGCGTTCGAGGGGCAGCGTCTCTCCCTCCAGGGCGCGCGAGATGGTATCGATCAGATAGTGCTTGAACTTGACCAGGTCGGAGGAGGTCAGGCGTCCGGGGGCGGAAGGCATACTCATTCGGACACACCTTCTTCGCGGGGCAGCAGCCATACGATCTGGGTGCGGCGTATGGCCAGAAAGGAGGCGCTCTGAAGGACCTCTCCGGCAGCATCCAGAACCTCGGCATCGGTGACAGCCAGGAACAGATCGTCGCGCTCCAACTCATCCTTGACGCGCTCATCGCGGCGGATGTGGATGATACCGCGGACCAGATGGGTGGCGGTCTGGATCATGGCCGGGACTGGCCGCTTGCTTACAATATTGGTAAAAAGCTTGCCCTTTTCATCATATTCATAACTCATGGAAGCTCCTTGGTCCCGCGCATCTGGCGGGCGCTGTCAGCGATGCGTTCCGCGACCTCTTGAAATGCAAGGGTGGCCGTCCTCTCCGTCTGAAACTTGACGGAAAATGGCTGGTGCTGGTTGTTGGCCAGGCTGAAATGCACCAGGTAGGGAAAACTGGTCTTGATCTCGATGCCCAGGGCCTGCTCGGTCTCGGCGCGGCTCAACCCCTCCAGCCCCACGGCGCGGTTGAGGATGGTGAAGATGGAACGATCCTTGATGCCCTTGGAGCGAAGGTAGTCCAACAGGGTTTTGGTGAGCGTGACGCTGCTCAGGTCGGTGCTGGCGATCAGAGCGATGAGGTCGGCCTCTTTGATCAGCGGCAGAGAGAAGCGGGAGAGTGAGCGTCCGGCATCCACCACCACAAAATCAAATTCCGACCTGAGCAGGCGGATGAAGGCCCCGAGTTTTTCAACATGGAGACCCGCAGCGCTTTCGGGATCCGGCGAGCCCGCCACCAGGCTGAACCGCCAGTTGCGCAGGGAAGGGGGAGGTTCGGTGCGCAGATCATCGAGCAGTTCCTCCGGGTCCATTGTCACCATGTTGGTGATGTTTTGCGATTCTTCATATCCTACGATCGGAGCAATGGAGCCGATGGGCAGCACAAGGTCCAGGACAACCACGCGGGCATCGGGCTCATTCTGGGCGATGTTCATGGCCAGGTTGGCGCACAGGGAGGAGGTGCCGATGCCGCCCTTGGCGCTGATGAAAAAGATGGAGAGGCCCCTGCGGGAGGAGGAGAGGGGCAGACCCCCGGGCTGCTCCAGCCCGGATTCAGCGCCCAGGATCTGCTTGAGGGAGGCGACCAGGGTCGGGACGGCTTCGGGGCTTTTGATGATGAAATCAGAAAAGCCGGATCTGATTCCCGCCTGGCGGGCGGCGGAGGAGGTATCTGCGGTAAGCGCCACCAGAGGCGTGCTCCGGGTGCGCGGGTCCTGGCGTAATTTGGATACCAGGTCCTGCTCGGAAAGATCGGTGAGCAGCGGCTCGATCAGGATGAGGTCGGGTCGATCACGCCAGGCCGCGATCAAGCCCTCCTTGGCTGAACCCACCTGGATGACATCGTACTGCTGCTGCCGAAGCACATTCGAGATAAAGGCGCGTGTGACGGCATCGGGGTCCATGATAAGGATGCTTTTGGCGGCCACAGGAACCTCCAGACCTCTCAGCCCTCGAGCGGAGGCATCAGATATCCCAGCCCGGAGCGGGTGACGATATGCCTGGGGTTATGCGCGTCCTCCTCCAGTTTCTGGCGGAGGCGGGCGATGCTCACCCACAGGATCTCCTTGTCGTTCTTATATTCAGGCCCCCAAACGCTGGTCAGCAGTTCTTCGGAGGTGAGGATGCGCCCGATATTATGAGCAAACTGGAGCAGCAGACGGTACTCGGTGGCAGAGAGGGATACCGGCACCTCGGAAGCCCAGACCTCGGCGCGGGCGAAATCGATCTTCAGGTTGTCGTGGGTGAAGAAACGCGCCTGACCCGGTTCCGTGGGGATCTGGGTGCGGCGCAGAACAGCGCGCACGCGTGCCAGCAGTTCTGTGGCGGAGAAGGGTTTGACCATGTAATCATCCGCGCCCAGGTCGAGACCGCGCACGCGGTCCTGCTCCTCCCCCTTGGCGGTCAGGATGATGATCGGGACATTCGAGAACTCGCGGATGCGCTGGCAGGTCGCAAAACCATCCAGGCGGGGCATCATTACATCCAGGAGGGCCAGGTCAACAGGCTGGGCCGAGAAGACTTCCAGCGCCTGGATGCCATCCTGGGCCGTGACCACCTCATAACCTTCCGTACGCAGGTTGGCTTCCAGAAGGCGCAGGTAACGGGGTTCATCATCCACGATCAGGATACGTTTGGACATTCCTCACTCCTTGCAGAAATGACTCAGGCCGAAGGATCGGCCGGTAATTGAATGTATAAGGTTGTCCCCTTGTCCAGGATGGATTCTGCCCAAATCTTACCATGATGTGCCAGGATGATCTG
>CAYMQX010000318.1:3830-4154 GCA_964392495.1 uncultured Anaerolineaceae bacterium | reverse complement strand
CCTTCCGCTGAAACCCGCCTATTGGCAGTTGTTCGCCATGTTCTGGCGCTGGGCAGGCGTCCTTTCTTTCTGGCTGGTGATGGACAGGTTATTCCCGCAGCGCAGGAATCTGGCACTCCTGCTCTCGCTGCTCGTGCTGTTGTATCCCGGTTTCAACCAGCAGTGGGTAAGTTATGTTTACTCCCATTTCTTTATCGTCCTTTTCTTCCTGCTCTTCTCCTGGTATCTGATGCTGCGCGGATGGACCCTTCCCGCGCTGGTCTTCTCCGCATTGAACCTCGTGATGTTCGAATATTTCTTCCTGCTCGAATTCTTCCGTCCGGT
>CAYMQX010000318.1:1742-3820 GCA_964392495.1 uncultured Anaerolineaceae bacterium | reverse complement strand
TGTATAGATCCCTGCAGGCGGAGGGATATCCACCGCGTGAACAAGCCATGAAAACCCTCAGGATGTGGCTGCCGTACAGCCTGCCTGTCATTTTTGCGGTTGCCTACCGGTCGCTCGTATACACCCATCCCGGTTTTGGATACAGCCTCCAAGACGAACTGCTGCGCGCACCCGCGGCCGCTTCCCTGGACCTGCTGGGCAGGGTACTTTCCGGTCTGTGGGCAGCTGCGGGGGCGGCCTGGCTCCAGGCGTTCCAGTTTCCCGTTTTTGAAGTCAATGGAGTACGGACAACCGTCCTGTATATTGTGGTTGTTGCTGCCGCAGGCGCGATCGCATGGCTCTTAAAACGCAGTAATGAGGCGGCCGGGGATGGCAGCCGGGCCGAGGCCCGGTGGCTGCTCGGCTCCGGCGCACTCTTGCTGATCCTTGGCGGGGCTGCATTCTGGGCGACCAATATCCCTGTGACGCTCAGCTTCCCCGCCAACCGTGCGACCCTTTCGTTCATGCTCGGTGCATGTTTTTTCCTGATGGGGCTCATCGACCTCCTCCCGGCACAGGTAAGGGTTCCAGCTGCCATTCTTCTGGTCGCCCTCTCTGCTGGACGCCAGTTTTTATGGTCGGTGGACTACATGCGTGAATGGGATACGCAGAAGAGTCTCTTCTGGCAGATGACCTGGCGCGCGCCGGGACTGCAGCCGGGGACGATGGTGCTCCTCAACGAGGGGGCCCTGCACTTCAATGCGGATAATTCGCTCAGCACCGCGCTGAATTCGATCTATGCGCCGGACCTTGATTATTCGGGCAGCGTGCCGTATCTGCTCTTTTATCCCACCAATCGCCTGGACGGTTCGCTGCCTTTCCTGGAGCCGGGACATGCCATTCTCTACAACTACTGGGCCGGGAGGTTCACGGGCAGCACCTCGCAGGTGGTCTCATTCTTTTATATGCCTCCGGGCTGCCTGCGGCTGCTGGACCCGGTAATCGACCGCGAGAATCATTTCATCCCGGACCGCTACCTGCTGCGCGAGGGCGCTGCGCTGTCCTCTGCGGAATGGATCGAGACGACGACCTCCAGCCGGATGCCTGCCATCTATGGACCGGAACCGGCGCATGGCTGGTGCTGGTACTTTGAGAAAGCTGACCTGGCCCGACAGGAGGGGGATTGGCAGCAGGCCGCCGCCCTTGGCGACCAGGCATTTGCCTCGGGGGACCATCCCAACGACCCCTCCGAGCGGTTCGTTTTCATCGAAAGCTACGCCCACACCGGAGATTGGGAGCGGGCTGTGGAGGTCTCCCTGGAATCGCACCGCGTCTCACCGAAATACGTGGACCCGATGCTCTGCAAGCTGTGGGATCGGATCGCCCTGCAGACCGAAGGCGGGGCGGAGCGAATACAGGCGGTCGAAAAAATCAGGACAAAACTCGCCTGTAGAGGTGAGTAGGGTGCTTGCTAATAATGGCAGGTTTGTTCTAAAATGTACATGGCTCTGAATATAGAACCAGAATGTATAGACAAAGTGAAAGGAGGATGCCGCCGCGAAGTAACGCTCATTTCCAACCCATCTTGTCCGGTCCGAACATCGTTCCCAATCCTTGTTAGGAGGAGTAGCTAATGCGTAAGACACTGTTCAAGATGATCGTGGTCGTTGCGGCGCTCGCAATGATCCTTTCAGCCTGCGGACCGAAACCCGCTGAAGAAGTCGGTGGGTTCCAGATCCCGGAGATCGAAAAGGGCAAGTTCAATGTGGCGGCGGTCCTCATCGGCCCGCATGACGATGGCGGTTATTCGCAGGCCCACTACGAAGGGCTGCTTTACCTCGAAAAGAACATGCCGGATGCGCATGTGGCCTATATCGAGAACGTGCCCGAGGGCGCCGAAGCAGAGCAGGTGTTCCGCAGCCTGGCCCGCAAGGGATTCGACCTGATCCTCGGCACCTCTTTCGGCTACATGGACCCGATGGAGACCGTCTCCGCCGAGTTCCCTGACCAGATGTTCATCCACGTCAGCGGTTTCAAAGCCAACGGCAAGAACTTCGGCAACCTGTTCGGCGCCATGGAAGACATGAAGTACCTGGCCG
>CAYMQX010000318.1:0-1642 GCA_964392495.1 uncultured Anaerolineaceae bacterium | reverse complement strand
GGCAAGAACTTCGGCAACCTGTTCGGCGCCATGGAAGACATGAAGTACCTGGCCGGCATGTTGGCCGGATCGCGCGCCAAGGTGGACGGCAATATGAAGCTCGGCTACATGGCCACCTTCCCGATCCCGGAAGAGCTGCGCCTGGGCAATGCCTTCATGCTGGGCGCCCTCAAGACCTGCCCGGATTGCACCATGGACGTGCGCTGGATCAATACCTGGCACGATCCCGTGGCTGAGAAGGATGCCGCCGCCTCGCTGTTCGATGCGGGCGCGCAGGTGGTCCTGACCGGCGCCGACACCCCGGCTGTGGCCGATGTGGCGCAGGAAAAGGGCACCTGGGGCATCACCTATGACTATATCGGCTCCTGCAAGGTGGAGCACTGCCTCACCACCATCTACTGGAACTGGGGCCCTGTCTATACCAAGATCGCTGAAGGCGTCAAGGCCGGCACCTATACCCCCGGCTGGGACTACTTCGATGCCGACTCCGGCAGTCTTGGCATCTGGGGCTTGATGGAAGGCCAGACACCCACCAAGGGTATGCAGGACCTGCCCGCCGAGGATCTGCAGATGGTGCGCGATACCCTGGCCAAGATGCTCTCCGGTGAGTTCACCCGCTTCGATGTGTTCTCCGGCCCCATCAAGGACAACAAGGGCAATGAGATCATCCCCGCGGGCCAGAAGTTCGAGCAGGCCGACCTCGACCAGTTCCCGCCCGGAGCCCCCGGACTGGAATGCAAGTACTGCATGTACTGGTGGTCACAGGGCGTCACCGCCGAACTGCCGAGCCTCTCCCAGTAGCAGATTCCAGGCTGTTTGATCAGGGGGTCGGGGCTGCATGGCCCCGACCCCCCAGGAAACCGTAAAAGGACGCTGCCCGCCCAGTCCTCGTATTACAGGAGCCAGCCGGTGGACCAGACAAACGACATGACCCAGGCAAGTACCGGGAAGACCCAGGACCCGTTCGTTGTGGAGATGTGCGGGATCGTCAAGCGCTTCCCCGGCGTGCTTGCCAATGACAAGGTGGATTTCGAGCTGAGGGGCGGCGAGATCCATGCGCTTTTGGGGGAGAACGGTGCAGGTAAAAGCACCCTGATGAACGTCCTGGCGGGACTGTACCGGCAGGACGAGGGCATTATCAAGATCAAGGGCAGGCCCGTGGTGTTTTCTTCTCCGCGGGACGCCATCAAGGCTGGGATCGGCATGATCCACCAGCATTTTATGCTGGTGCCTTCCCAGACCGTGACGGAGAACGTGCTCCTCGGCCTGGAGGACCCGCGCTTTTTCGTGCGGCTCTCCGAATACGACGATAAGGTTGCTGAACTGGGCGAGCGCTTCGGCTTGAAGGTGGACCCGCGCGCCAAGCTCTGGCAGCTCTCGGTGGGCGAGCAGCAGCGCGTGGAGATCATCAAAATGCTCTACCGCGGCGCGGATGTGCTGGTAATGGACGAGCCCACCGCGGTCCTGGCTCCGCAGGAGATCGAGGTGCTGTTCAAAACGCTGCGCTCCATGACCGCCCAGGGCAAGTCGGTGATCTTCATCAGCCACAAACTTCATGAAGTGACCGCCATTGCAGAGCGCGTGACAGTGCTGCGCAAGGGCAGGGTCACTGCGAGCGGGGTCCCGCTGGAGGGCATGACCC
>CAYMQX010000317.1:0-4155 GCA_964392495.1 uncultured Anaerolineaceae bacterium | reverse complement strand
GATTTCAGGTGTCGTTGCGAGGAGTGAGCCGCCGTGCTCAGGGATAAAGACCGCTACCTCTCCATCCTGCTCATATCTCCCTCCATCCTAGCGGTATTGATCTTCATATATGGATTCATCGCCTGGTCGGTGCGCGTCTCCATGAGCAAGTGGAAGGGCCTGAACCCTGATTTCACCTGGAACGGCCTGACCAACTACATCAATCTTTTCTCCGATCCGCGCTTTGCCGTGGACGTGCGCAACACCTTGATCTTTACGGGGGTCTTTGTCATCGGTTCGATCCTGCTGGGCTTCCTGCTGGCGGTCATGCTCGACCAGGGTCTCAAGGGCGAGGGCTTCTTCCGCAGCCTCTTCCTCTTCCCCATGGCCATCTCCTACATCGTGACCGGCGTGGTCTGGCGCTGGCTGATGAACCCTGCCACCGGTTCACGCACCAGCGGTTTCAACCTGCTCTTTTCCTATCTTCATCTTGATTTTCTCCAGAATGCCTGGCACACCACCCCCACCTGGGGCATCGCCGCCATTGCCCTGGCCGCCATCTGGCAGATGTCCGGCTATACCATGGCCCTCTACCTCGCCGGTCTGCGCTCCATCCCCGTCGAGCTGCGCGAAGCCGCCCAGATCGACGGCGCCAACGAAATCCAGATCTACCGCCATATCATGCTGCCCCTCCTTGCCCCTGTGACCCTCAGCGCCCTTATCATCCTCGGTCACATGTCCCTCAAGGTCTTCGATCTCATCATTGCCGTGGCCGGCAAGCAGCTCCCCCTCGATGTGCCCGCCATTTACATGTGGCAGACCACCTTCGACGGCCTCTTCTACGGACGCGGCGCCGCCATCGGTGTCCTCCTCCTGCTCAGTGTCGCCCTGCTCATCATCCCCTACATCCGCTACACCCTCCGCACGGAGGCTCAGCAGTGAACGCCCGCCTCAACCGCTCCCGGAACTGGCTCTACATCCCCCTCATCGTCATGGCGGTCTTCTACCTCCTCCCGATGTATGTGATGCTCGTCACCGGCTTCAAGAGCTTTTCCGAGGTTGACCTTAAAACGATGTGGAACCTGCCCTCCGGCATCCACTTCGATAACTTCGTCGAGGCCTTCTCCAAGCTCTCCCCCCATCTTTGGAACAGCTTCCTGATGGTCATCCCAGCCTCGCTCATCTCCTCCGCCCTGGGCTCCCTGAACGGCTTTATCCTCGCCAAGTGGAAGTTCCGCGGCGCCGACTTCATCTTCCCCTTCATCCTCTTCGGCATGTTCATCCCCTATCAGAGCATCCTCATCCCTCTGGTGCAGTTCATGAACGCCGCCGGCATCACCGGGCTGCCCGGCCTCGCCCTCGCCCACATTATCTACGGCATCCCCATTACCACCCTCACCTTCCGCAACTATTACGCCAGCCTGCCCCAGGAGCTTCTCGAAGCCGCCAAGATCGACGGCGCCGACATGCTCGGCATTTACCGGCACATCCTCCTGCCCATCTCCCTGCCCAGCTTCGTGGTCGTCCTCATCTGGCAGTTCACCTCCGCCTGGAACGACTTCCTCTTCGCCGTCGTCCTCACCGGCAACACCCAGTGGCCCATCACTGTCGCCCTTAACAACATGGCCGGCAGCCAGATCATCGCCTGGAACGTGCAGATGGCCGGCTCCTTCCTGGCCGCCCTGCCCACCCTTCTCGTTTACATCTTCCTCGGCCGCTACTTCCTGCGCGGCCTCCTGGCCGGCTCGCTCAAGGGCTGAGCCGCCCCCTTTCATCCTCCATCCCGGGCGGGGACCTTCGTCCCCGCCTTCTCTTGCAGCCACCCCTACACCCCCTCAATGCGACCACCCTCCAAAGCCACTGTCCTGCTCCTCACCGCTGGCTGTTTCCTGGCCTTCCTCGTCTTCGGCGCCACCGACAACCTCAAAGGACCCACCCTCCCCGCGCTGCTGGAGGAACTGCACTTCGGCTACGGCACTGGCGCCAACATCCTCTTCAGTCTTTATATCGGTTTCGTCATTGCCACCCTCGTCACCGGCGTCCTGGCCGACCGCTTCGGTTTGAAGATGGTCATGCTTCTCGCCGGGGTTTTCATGTTCGCAGGCGTGATGGGCTACAGTCTGTTCTCCACGCCCCTGCTCCTCTCCGCCTCGCTCTTCACCGTGGGCCTGGGTCTGGGTGCCCTTGAGGTCGGCCCAAACTCCATCATTGTCGCCCTGCATCCCGCACGCAAGGGGCTGTATCTCAACCTGATGTCCGTCATGCATGGACTTGGCTCCATGCTCGCTCCGCTTCTGGCGGGCGCGCTCTTGAGCGCACAGGTCTCCTGGCGCAGCATCTACCGCTGGGACCTGGTGCTCGTGGCGGCCTTCACCCTCTACTTCCTCGCAGTGCGCTTCCCCCCTCTTCGCGATGAAGCTCTCGGGCAGGTCCGCCTGCAGGAGATCCCGCGCTTCGCCTTCCGCGGCACCCTCCCCTGGTTCTATCTTGCCATTGCCGCTTACGTGGCCGTGGAGGTCGGCATGGCCTCCTGGCTGGTTACCTACCTCCAGCAGGTGCAGGCCTACTCCATCCCTGCCAGCAGTCGCGCCCTCTCCCTCTTCTTTGGCATGATGATGCTGGGCCGGTTCCTGGGTGGCTTCGTGGTCCATCGCCTCGGCTACCTGCGCTCGGTTCTCCTGGCCTCCCTGGCCGCGCTGATCTGCCTGGGGCTGGGTCTCTTTGGTCCGCCCTCCCTGGCCTTCCTCCTCTCTCTCACCGCCTTCTTCTTTTCCATCATCTTCCCCACCCTCACGGCCGCGGTCTCCGACGCCCACCACCAGCACGGCAGCACCATCCTGGGCGTGCTCTTCACCTTCGCAGGGCTCGGCGGCCTCGCCGGTCCCTGGCTGGTGGGCTGGGGCAGCGCATTATGGGGACTGCACCCCGGCTTCTCCATCAACCTGCTGCTCGCCGTGCTGCTCACCGCCTCCCTGGTGGTATTGAACAAGGGTCCGAAACATGAAGAAAAAACAGCTTAACTGGGGCATCCTCTCCACCGCCCGCATCAACCGTGCTCTCATTCCTCCCCTCCAGGTCTCCAAACGGAGCCGTCTGATGGCCGTCGCCTCCCGCCAACTTGAGACAGCCGAAGCCTTCGCCCGCGAGCGCAGCATCCCGCGCGCCTACGGCAGCTACGAAGCCCTGCTCGCAGACCCGGAGATCGACGTCATCTACAATCCCCTCCCCAACGACCTCCACGCCGAATGGACTGTGAAATCCCTGCAGGCCGGCAAGCACGTCCTCTGTGAAAAGCCCCTCGCCCTGACCCTGGAGGAAATGGACCGCATCGAGGCCGCCGCCCGCGAGTCCGGGTGCATCGCCGCCGAGGCCTTCATGTACCGCCATCATCCGCAGACCCTGCTGGTCAAGCGCCTGGTGGACGAAGGTCAGCTTGGGCGTCTGCAATATGTGCGCGGCTCCTATTCCTACACCTTCACCCGCACCGGCAATTACCGTGCCGATCCCACCCGCGGCGGCGGCAGCCTCTGGGATGTCGGCTGCTACCCCATCTCCTACGCCCGTCTGTTGATCGGCTCCGAGCCCCTCGAATTCTTCGCCCGCCAGGTCATCGGGCCAGGCGGCTATGAAGAGAGCTTCTACGGCCAGATGACCTTCCCAAGCGGCGTCATCGCCCAGATCGATTCCGGTTTTGCCTCCCCCCTGCGCACACAGATCGAGGTCGTTGGCACCGAAGGCTGGCTGCGCGTCCCCATGCCCTACAAGCCCGCCCGCGGCGACAAGCTCCTCCTCACCCGCGGCGATTCCACCGAACTCATCCGGGTCCCCCACCGCGAACTTTATATTGGCGAAGTCGAAGATATCGAGAGCGCCGTCCTTGATGGCCTTCCCCAGCGCCTCCCCCTCTCCGAAAGCCGCCTCAACCTCACCGCCATCCTCAACCTCATCGCCTCCTCGCGCTGAACGGAGCAAAGCGCAGGTCAAGCGCCCCCTCGCCCTGCATAAAACATAAGCAAAGCCTCTCCCTCTTTCCTCCCAGGAAAGGGGGGCCGGGGGGATAGGTCCGTGCGAGGCGAGCCCGGAGGGCTTTCGTGGGAACTGAGCAGGGGCTTCAGCCCCGGCTTCCGCGAAGCCTCGCGCTGCGCGCCACCTCCCCCCCTTTCCTCCCAGGAAAGG
>CAYMQX010000316.1:0-4171 GCA_964392495.1 uncultured Anaerolineaceae bacterium | reverse complement strand
TCCTCAGGCCGGTCGGGCAGCCGCGGCCCTGTGTTTACGGGGTCGAGGAAAGTCCGCACTCCAGAGAGCACGGCGTCGGAGAGTACCCGGGGCGGGGAAACCGCCGAGAGGCGTTAACCTGCCGGAAAGGGCCACAGAAACAAACAGCCTGCCCGCCTTCGGGCAGCAGGTGATGGTGAAAAGGTGGCGTAAGAGACCACCGGCGGTCGTAGTAATACGGCCGGCCAGGTAACCCCCGCCGGGAGCAAGGCCAAGCAGGGGCGAAATCGTCTGTTGACGATGGGAGGCTGCTCGCCTCCGCACGTGCGCCCTCCAACCGTGGAGAGCGCCAGCCCCGGGTAGGCCGCACGAACGGCGCGGTAACGCGCCGTCCAGAGAGATGGCTGCACAGGCGGAGCAATCCGCTGGACAGAATGCGGCTTACAGACTGACCTGAGGAATCATCTATTGCTGCGAGTCGGACCGCCCGGAAGGGCGGGCCGGCGAAGCAGCCCTCCCCCATTCCATTGTGCGGGAAACATGAGCCTGGAAGGTATCCACATGTGAGACCTTTCAGACGTATTAATTCTCCTGGAATCTCCGAATGAAATATTCCCGCTGGTACCGGCTTGCCTTCGCTCTGCCTCTTGTCCTCGCCTGCAGCCTTTTTTCTTCCCCGGCGGTTCCCGCGCCGGACCTGCCGGCCACATTGCGATCCTCCACGCCGTTGGCATCCACGCAGGATGCGGCACCGTTCACCCCTGCCGCAAGGCCCTCCGATGGGCCGCCTGGAAAGATCATCTACACCTGCAACGTATTCAAGGCGGATGGCACCGATCAGATCTGCATGATCAACGCGGACGGCAGTGGATTCCGCCGCCTGACGCAGGACGGTTCCCGTAAACACTATTACGCTTCACCCGCACCGGATGGGAAAAGCATCGTCTATGCGGCCTTCCGCCAGGCGAACGTCTATGAAATCTACGAAATGGACCTCGAGGACGGGAGCACAAAACAGTTGACTGACCGCCTCGGCGTCCTCAATGCCCCTGAAATCTCACCGGACGGAAAACAGGTCATCTTCATGCACTGGATCGCCGCCACCGACCGCAATGAGATCTGGGTCATGGGACGGGATGGGAGTAACCCGCACCGGATGTTCGACATTACCGGATGGGATCCCACCTGGTCGCCGGATGGCAGCAGGGTACTGTTCGCTTCCACTCGCAGCGGGGCCAACCAACTCTGGTCTGCCAATACGGATGGGAGCGGCCTGCATCAGGTGAGCGAACTGCCTGCCCTGCGCGGGCGGAGCGACTGGTCGCCCCTGGGCCAGATCGTCACCTACTCGGGAACCCCATGGGCACGTGAAATTTACTTGATGAACCCCGATGGATCGAATCAGCGCCAGATCTCACCTTCAGGCGGCAACAGCCAGGGACCGGCCTTTTCACCGGATGGGGAATGGGTGGCCTTCACAGGTTATTTCGATCATTTTGAGGATATCCTCGGATGCGAGATTTACATCATGCGCTCCGACGGCACCGATATGCGCCGCCTGACGTACAATGATTATTGCGATTACCAACCGCGCTGGGGTCCGTGAAAAAAGACCTCAATAACCTGTCCGGGGAATACAAACCAACATTTTTGCCCTCCCGGGAATCTTTGGGATGCCCGGGGAGGTGCGCAGGGTTCATTCGATGGGTCGGGTCTCTGGTCGGGCGAGTTGGTACGCAACCTCTCCCGACCACGATGTCAGCAGGGGTAGGATTCTTCGAAACCCGCCCTCACAAATCTCAGAGCTTCTGGATCCATCACCCGGTGCCGAACTGGCGGTCGCCGGCATCGCCGAGGCCGGGGAGGATATAGGCGCGCTCGTTGAGACCCTCGTCCACGGCGGCGAGATGCAGGTCGATATCGGGGTGAGCCTTCTGCATGGCGGCGATGCCTTCGGGAGAACCGATCAGGCCGACGAACTTGATCTTCCTGACGCCCCAGCGTTTGAGTACGTCCGCGGTGGCGGTCGCAGAGCCGCCGGTGGCGAGCATCGGATCGAGGATAAGGCAGACGGAAACGCGCGGCTCGATGGGGAGCTTGTTGTAATACTCCACCGGCTTGAGGGTGTGCTCGTCGCGGTAGAGGCCGATATGCCAGACCTCGGAGGAGGGCATTAGTTCCCAAATGCCTTCGACCATTCCCAAACCGGCGCGCAAGACGGGAACGAGGCCGATTTTCTCCTTTAGATCGACCCCCATTGTGCGGGCCAGGGGGGTCTCGATCTCGCGAGGGGTCGTAGCCAGGTCGAGTGTGGCTTCGTAGGCCAGCAGGCCGGAGATTTCCCGCACCAACTCGCGGAATTTCTTGGGTTCGGTATGCTTGTCGCGCAGGCGGGTAAGTTTGTGGGCCACCAAGGGATGCGGTGAGGCATAGACGTTGGGCATGGCATTCTCCTGAAAGGGTTACTTAATTATAGCCGGAACGTGACCTTTGCCCCGTGATGTCCCGGAGGGATTGCTGTACACTGGAGGGGAAAGAGGAGGCTGAAATGCGGCTTACGGGCCTGCACATCCTGCTGACCTTCCAATGCACGTACGAGTGCGAGCATTGTTTTGCATGGGGCAGCCCCTTTCAGAGCGGCGTGCTGACGTTGTCGCAGCTTGAAGAGATCCTGAACCAGGCCCAGGAGACCGGGGTCCGCACCGTATATTTCGAGGGGGGAGAGCCGTTCCTGTATTACCCGATCCTGCTGCAAGGGGTGTATATCGCGGCGGGGATGGGCTTTGATGTGGGGATCGTCTCGAATGCCTATTGGGCGACCTCCGTACCGGACGCGGTGGAGTGGCTGAGGCCGATGATCGGAAGGCTTGCGGATTTCACGGTGAGCAGCGATCTGTATCACTGCACGGAGGCGATGGGAGAAAGACCTCAGAACGCGCTGGCGGCGGCGAAATGGCTGGATATTCCCACGGGGCTGATCAGCGTGGCGCAGCCCGAAGGAAGGGAAGACGAGGCGCGGGATGCTGGAGCGGTGATGTACCGGGGACGCGCGGCCGAGGTACTGGCGGGGCGGGCGGAAAAGCATAGCTGGGAGAGCTTCGGAGCGTGCGAGCAGGAAAACCTGCGCGATCCGGGCCGGCTGCATGTAGACCCGACCGGCTGCCTGCATATCTGCCAGGGGGTGACGATCGGCAACCTGTTCGAGCGGCGGTTGAAGGATATCTGTGCAGGCTATGACCCGGAGGCGCACCCGATCTGCGGGCCGCTTTTGGAGGGAGGCCCGGCGGCGCTGGTGAGGAAGTATGGTCTGCCGCATGAGCAGGGCTATGCGGATGCCTGCCACCTTTGCTATGAGTGCCGGAGGAAGCTGCGCGGGAAATTTCCGGCGCAGCTTTCGCCGGATGAGATGTATGGAGTGATGAAATGAACGGAAACGGTATTGTGCGCTTCCTGCTGCATACCCCGCTGCGCGGGCTGCTGGGGGATACCATGGAGATCACCGTGAGGGGACGCAAAACAGGCAAATACTATTCACTGCCGGTGGGCTTCTTCGAGCAGGGCGACTGCCTGTGGGTACTGAGTTCGCGCGACCGCACCTGGTGGCGCAATGTGATGGGCGGCGTGCCGGTGGATCTCTACCTGCGAGGGGAGCCGAGAGAGGGGCTGGCCGAGCCTGTGCTGGATACGGCCGAGGTGAAGGATGGGTTGGATGCGTATCTGAAGCGCTTCCCGGGGGCGGCGCGTTCTCTGGGCGTACAAGTGGAAGATGGAAAGCTGGATGCGGAGGGGGCGCGGCGGCTGGCCAGGGAACGGCTGTTCGTGAAGATCAGACTGTCGCCGAACTGAGGCAGGTTCTAATCGAACTCTTAGCTTGTGAAGGATGTTACAGCAGCGGGGAAGGGTAAAATATCGGCAGCAAGGCACGCCCCAGGACGTCCGCCCGGCGGCCGTTTTCTTTTGGAATATGTGAAACCGACAAACTACGGGGGGGCGCGCAGCGGCAGGCCTTAAGTGTTGAACCAATCTCCTTCTCTTCGCGCGCAGATCGAACTGCGCGATGTGGTCAAAGTGTATTCGAGTGCAGCCGGGGAATTCCCGGCTCTTCGGGGTGTCAACGCGCAGGTTCGGCAGGGCGAATTTTTAGGCATCATCGGCAAATCGGGAGCTGGCAAGTCCACGCTGCTCAACATGG
>CAYMQX010000315.1:3391-4193 GCA_964392495.1 uncultured Anaerolineaceae bacterium | reverse complement strand
AAGGCCAGCAGGTGGAGTTCACCATCGAGCAGGGTCCCAAGGGCCCGCAGGCCGCTGACGTCCGCGTCATCTAGTCCCACACCGTAGTTGACAAAACAGGACCTCGTCATCCGACGAGGTCCTTGTTTTTTGGGAGCCACAGGCTGGCATCCACCTGCACCGCCAGCGCCCCGGCCTCCAGCAAGGCCGCGGCCTGCGCTGCCTCCCACACGCCTCCGCCCGCAATAACGGGCAGCCCGGCTTTGGCCGCGGAGTGCGCCAGTTCCAGGCTCCGGGGGAAGAGGGCGGGGCCGTACAACCGCCCACTCTTCAGGCCCTCCGCATCCTTTAACATCCCGCGCGGGGGCGCCATGCTCAGCGCGGCGGCTTCCATCTCCACGAGCCGCGCGCCCAGCCGCAGCATCTGTCCCGCCGCCAGCGAGACGATCAGGGGCAGTTCCCCCTGGCACATCTCCAGCGCCAGGAAGAGGATATCATCCGCAAGCAGGGGGGCAAAGCCCAACTCCACGGCCATCACGTTCTCCAGCCCTTCCAGCCTGCGCACCATTCTGGCGGCCTCCTCGGGGCGGTCGGCCATCAGGTGAACGATCACGGGCAGATCAGCGCGAGCCCAGGCTGGCGCCTCCTGCTGGATGACCGCCTCGAACCCCGGGTTCGGCAGGCCGGTATGCAGCAGGAATCCGCCCGGGTATTCCAGCACCGCGGGATGAGCTGCAGGCCGGCGCGGCCACAGCGAGACCGGGCTGGTGAGGAACGCGCCCAGCGACTCCCAATCCACGGGCTGGCGCGGGTTGGGCGCAAA
>CAYMQX010000315.1:0-3381 GCA_964392495.1 uncultured Anaerolineaceae bacterium | reverse complement strand
GGCGGCGTTCATCAGCGGCTTGCGGAAGTACAGGTCTCGTTTCATGGGATCCGGGTCCGGGCCGGGTTCACCGATCAGAAAGCCCCTCCCCCGTTTTCAGGAGAGGGGCCCCGGGTCACGCGGTCTTCACCGATTCGATGGCGGCCAGCATTTCCTCGTTGGTCGCGAATTTGAACTCCTCCAGCCCGCGCCGGGCGGCCTCGGCGGCCTCCGCCGCTTCCAGCAGCTTGATGTCCTGCCGGCTGACCACGTGCTTCGGGATGGCGGATACCCGCTGGAGCAGCGCCTCGCGGCTTGCGCCGCCGGGCGTCCTCATGTGCAGGTATTGCAGCACGGCCCGCGCCGCGCTGATCCCATCCTTGCGGGCATAGCCCACCAGCCCGTGGCTGGCCTGGCGCGACCATCCGCCCACAAATACACCCTCGATGTTCGACTCGTAGGAGATGCCCTCGATGGGGTGCTTCGGAGCGGGGGTCTTGACGAACTCGTTCCACTCCACCGGCAGGCCGAACAGCTCATCCACCTTGTCGCCGATGGCGAAGACGACGGTCTCCACGTCGATCAGCCGTTTGCCGCCCGTACCTTTCGCCTTGGTATCGCCGTCCTTTTGGACGAGCAGGTTGTCCTCCACCTCGATCTGCGTCAGGCAGCCCTGTTCGTCACCGAGCATCCGGAGGGGGGAGGCCAGGAACTCGAAGCGGAAGCGCGTGTCCGAGAGCTTCGGGTCGGCCTTGGGCAGCGCCTCCAGGATGGCGGTGCGTGCATGCGCGGGGTCCTGTCCCACCGCCTGCATGACCGGCCCGACGCGCTCCAGCTCCGCGTCCAGGGCGGCGAGGTCCAGGTTGGCGATGACGTGCTCCATCTCCTTCTTGTCGAACTTCACCTCCGCCGGGCCGCGCCTGACGATGGCGATGACCTCCTCCACCTTCTGGTGGCGGATCAGGTAATGGGCGATATCCACCATCACGTTGCCGGCGCCCACCACCGCGCAGCGCCTCCCGAAGCGGAACTCCTTCTGCGCGTAGGGCGGCAGCTGGTTGTAGTAATAGACCACATCCTTGGCATGGTACACGCCCTGCAGCTCCTCCCCGGGCAGCCCCAACCACTTGGTGCCCTGCGCCCCCGCCGTGACGAGGATGGCGTCGAAGCCCAGCGCCCGCAGGTCTTCCAGGCTCAGGTCGCCCTGGGTGCCCACGCTCAGGTTCCCGAAATAATCAATGTTCGGGTTCTCCATCACCTGGCGGAACTGCCTGCGCAGGCCTTCCTTCATGATGTGCTTGGTCGGGAAGATCCCGTATTCCGCCAGTCCCCCCGGTTTTACATCCCGGTTGAAGAGCGCCACATGCGCCCCCTGGTTTGCAAGCTCCCGGGCGCCGAACAGACCTGCCGGGCCCGCGCCCACCACCGCGATCATATAAGATTCACTCACTCTGCCTCCAAACTGCATAAACTCCCGAACGGGTTGATTGTACCCAAAATGACAGGCCCCTTCAAGCGGGACGATCGGGGGAGCGTTCAGTCCTGCCCGCCAATCTGCCTCGCTTCGGCATAACTATGTTAAGATTACGATCAGCGAGGCGGCCTGTGACCGCTCCCGCATTCACGCCATGCAATGACGCTGCCTGGCTCGAAATTCTGACCCAACTCCCAGCCCCCAGGAGGCTGTATGACCAGCGATCCCAACCAGGACCCCCGCCGCCGCCTGCGGGCCATCCTCTCCGACGGCGAACCCGACCAGGGCGCCGGGAACGACCCCACGCCGCTCGCCCGCCTGCCCCGGGCGCGCCCCGCAGGGACGCCTGCGCCGGCTGCCCCGCCTCCCGCCGCCGCCGGGTCACAGCCGCAGGCGGGGAGGCGCTTCGCCCTCCACTTCGGCCCGGCCTTCTGGACTGTCACCGGCCTGCTTTCGCTGCTCGTCAACGGCGTGCTGATCGCCCTGCTCATCTACCTGTTCACGGCCACTGCCCTGCTGCAGCGTAATGTCAGCGCGGCGGGCACCAATATCCTTTCCGGGCTGTACACCAACTTCGAGAAGATGGACCGCGCCAGCATCACCTCCACCATCCCGGTGGAGGCGCAGATCCCGCTGGCGCTGGACGTCCCCATCCAGCAGACCACGCGCATCACGCTGGCCTCCGACGCCACGATCCAGAACGCCCGCGTGCGCATCGCCACCTCCACGCTCAACATTGACGCCCCCGCCGAGGTGATCCTGCCGGCGGGTACCACCCTGGATGTGGCGCTGGCCTTCAACGTGCAGGTGCAGGACCAGGTCCCGGTGCATCTCGAAGTGCCGGTCAATATCCCGCTTTCCCAGACCCAACTGCACGAACCCTTCACCGGGCTGCAGCAGGTCGTCCAGCCCTGGTACTGCCTGATCCAACCCGCGGCCCTCAAGTTGGACGGGCAGCCCGTCTGCCGCTGAGCTTCGCAAAGGAGACTCCTTTTGAAACCCGACCCCGCCCCCCATACCCAGGCCACGCTCGCCAATGGCATGCAGGTCTTCCTTAAAGAGATCCACACTGCGCCGCTGATCGGCTCCTGGCTGTGGTACCGGGTGGGCTCGCGCGACGAGCGCCCCGGACGGACCGGGCTCTCGCACTGGACCGAGCACATGCAGTTCAAGGGCACGCCGCGCTTCCCCGCCCGCAAGCTGGACCGGGCCATCTCGCGCGTGGGCGGGAGTTGGAACGCCATGACCTTCCTGGACTGGACCTGCTACTATGCCACCATGCCGGCGGCCAGCATTGACCTCATCCTGGAACTGGAGGCCGACCGGATGCTCAACAGCCATTTCGATGAGAAGGAAGTGGCTGCCGAGCGCAGCGTGGTGATCTCGGAGCGGGAGGGCAACGAGAACGAGCCGCTCTTCCGCCTGGGGGAGGCCATCCAGCACGCCGCCTTCCGCGTGCACCCCTACCGGCACGAGGTGATCGGCGAGATGGAGGACCTGCGCAGCCTGGGGCGCGAGGAACTGTACGACCATTACCGCACCTACTACGTCCCCAACAACGCGGTGCTTTCGCTGGCCGGGGACTTCGAGACGCAGCCCATGCTGGAGCGCATCCGCGCCCTCTTCGAGCCGCTCCCTGCCGGGGCGGTCCCGCCGCGCATTTCGGAGGTGGAGCCTCCGCTGGGTGGGGAGGTGCGCCTGGAGGTGAGCGGCCCCGGTGAGACGGCCTACGTGCAGGCGGCCTACCGCTTCCCACCGGCCGCCCATCCCGACTTCTTCGCCCTGGGCGTGATGGACAGCCTGCTGGCCGGACCCGGCAGCCTGAGCATGTTCGGGGGCGGGCTTTCCAACAAGACCTCGCGCCTCTACCGCGCCCTGGTGGATCACGAGCTGGCGGTGGGCATCGCGGCGGGCGCCAGCGCCACCAT
>CAYMQX010000314.1:0-4196 GCA_964392495.1 uncultured Anaerolineaceae bacterium | reverse complement strand
GAAATGACCCTGTCCCAGATGACCTACCGTATGTCCGACCACTTCCCACTCTGGGCCGAATTTCAGTCCGACCGCAGCCCCGAACAATTTGCTGCCACCCTGGGCGTCGATCCCGGCATGCCCGATCCCTTCTCAGGCGTGCCGGATTAATCCGGGCTCCTGCGAGAAATCCGCAATGACCGTCACGCTGCCGGTCATTGCGGGTGTTGAACAATCACAGAATCTCTGGCAGGCAACCCTGCTCAAAAGGTCGCTGGGTCGCGATGACCGGACGCCTGCGACAGCATCTCCTATAACCCTCCGCTTTTAAGCACTCCCAATAACGCGTTCATCATCTTGGTACGGTAATCGATGGCAGCCTGCACGTTTTGCTGGTGTACTTCGAACAGGGCCGTATCCACATCCAGCTTCACTTCCCCCTTTTGCATGGGAACCACAGTCTGGCTGTCCCCGTCCAGCTTGACGACCGTGCGTGCCGCCAGCTTCGCATCTGCAAAGGAGGCCGCACCGACCTCCACAAACTGCGTCTCCACCGCCATCTCAGAGACATCCTCCACATATTTCGCAATGCGCTCCGCCGCGCTCTTGATTGCCTCACGTAATTCAGCTGCCATCCTGAACTCCTTGTGAAAGTTTTTGATAATTCTTGATCTGTTGAAGAATTTCGATCACGAGCTTCCAGGCCGCGGGTAATGCCAGAAAGACTCCCGCTGGCGTGGTAAACAACACGGATAGTTTTGCAGCCCCTCCTGTGACGGTCGAAAAAATGCGTATCCGCAGCAGTCGTGACCTGACCGCCATGGAGAGCGCCCGGCGGTGCATCTGCCTCTGTTCCGGGGTGGACTCTGCCGCCCAGGCCGTGTCGCTGTCTCCGCTCCAGCCGATGGCCGTACGTGCCAGCACTTGCCCTCCGGCGGTCGTCTCCACCCATGCCAGGTTAAGCACCTCGCGCTGAAGTTGGCCCAGGAATTTCTCGAACTGGTCCCGCGCCGCCTCCCAAGCCTGCGAACCCATTTCCCCCAGCCCGAAGGAGACCGGTAGGCCCTGTTCGATGGCCTGCGCCTGGGCGAGCAGATCCAGTGTCCAAGCCTCGGGAGAGCCTTCCTCCACACGGAACGAGGTTACAGCAAAGGAGACTTCGCTTCCCGGCGAAACCGGGGATATAAGTGCATCCACCCGGACCGGTACCCTCTCCAGCGCCGACTCGGAGGCCAACAACTGCGCCTCGGCCTCGTCCAATGCACGCCGGGCTTCCCATTCATCCTCTGGAAGGTTCACCCGCCAGACAGGCGCCTCCGGGCTGTCATCGGCTCCCAGCGAAAAAGCGACCGCCCCGGAAGGCGCGGCCTCCCATGGTCCCGCCAATCCGAGCGCCTCCCCTTCTGAAATCTGCACTTCGAAGATACCCGGCATATCTCAGGATTTGGGTGTGAAAATGGCTGCCAACCCCGATGCCGCCGAGACGATCGTCTTCAGCAGTTCCGTGCGGCCCTCCTGCGCCTGCCGCAGCATGTCAAGGTGCACCGCCCAAACCGACGTATCCAATTCGCCTGCCGTCTCCGGTACACAGACCAGACTGTCCCCGTCGATATTGACGCGCGTCATGGCCCGCAGCCGGGCGCTCCCTCCGAATGCCCCCTTCTCATATGTCACTGCCCCGATATCCTCGCTCACATAGGTGCGGACCTCCAGGCTGGTGGCGTCATCCAACGCCGCGCTCAGGTACTCCCCAAGCTTCTGGATGAACTTCTGCGTAGCCTCCGAGACCGAGGCCTGCCCGATCTTCAGCGAATCCAGCAGGCCGTAATCCACCGCAGCGCCCGCAGCTGCAGGTGACGCCGGGTTCGAGACCGTGACCGTCAGCGTGGGGGTGGGCGCGGCCGGGGCAGGTCCGGTTACGGGCGCTGTCTTCTCCGTACTGGTCAGATCCTCCGGCATGGCCGGGATATCAGCGGTAGGTCGTTTGGATTTCGATTCCTTCTTATCTGCCATGGCGGTTTCCTTTCCTCAGACCATCAAACGCACGAACGGATCGCCCAGTACCACATAATTGCGGGCATCATTGTTCGCGGTCCACATCCCCGCCAGAGTGGCCGGCGGGATCTTCTTCCCGAATTCGGCCTCTTCCAAAGCCGAACTCAGGTCTGCAGAGAGCTCGGCGTAGCGGCCGTTAAAGTATTCCATGGCATAGCCGATCGGCCAGCCATCCAGCAGGCGTTGGAGGGCGCTTTGAAAGACCGTCAATTGCGTGCCCGCATCGCCCCAGGCAAAGGAACAGCCCCAGGCACGCTCCACGTGCCCGATCACAGCCAACGCCCCGCCCTTCGGGTGGGCCAACAGCCGCTGAGGCAGCCGCGCTACAAAGTCCCTCGGCGCGATCTCGCCGCGCGCCTTGAAGGCCTGCCGGGAGAAATCGTCCATTTTGGGCGTGCCGGCTCCGTAACAGGCAAAGAAGAAGGCCACCAGCCCGAATACCCCCGCCTCCGCATCCAGGTCATCGCCCGCAAAGTAGAAATCCCTGCCCACCGGCTTGCGCCACTGTTTGGGTCCCGGCCAATCCTGGCAGAGCAGTCCCCCCTGGTCGGACATCTGAAGCTCATGCCCGTTGGGGAATCCCATCCCATGGCTCGCTGAAAAGAGCAGCGCTGGTGTATCTTCGCCGCCCAGCTTCTTTGCCAGCCCGGCCTTTGTGGCGCCCTCACCCACCGTCGTGGAGAAGGTCCAGTCCGGGGAGGTCTTCTTGAGCATTTCCGGCAGCGGCTTGATGAGCTGCTCCGCGCTCATGTTGGTGGCGGGGTCATCGGGATTGCATACACCAAAGAACGCAGCCGTTTTTCCGAGAGCCAGCTTTTTTTTCTCAGCGCTCACCACGCTGTTTGCATAGTTCCAATAATCCTCCACCTTCTCGAAGTGGATGCGCCCCACGGCATACTGCACATCCAGTTGGCTCTGAAAACGATAAGGGATCTGGTCCGGGCTTCCCACCAGCAGCAGGTTGTATGGCACCACATCCGGGTCCACAGGTCCCGGCCCTGCTCCGTGGCGGCTGAGCCATTCGTCCTTGCTCTCGTACACCTCACCTTGCTTAAAACGATACCCCTCCGGACCGGAGTATTCCTTGTAGCGCGCCCCCGCCTGTGACTTGCGCCAATCCAGCAGCGGCTTGAGCGCCTTCTGTATGGCAGGGTCGATATTGAACGGATAGATCACCCCCCAGCCTGTGGAGACCAGGTTTTTATAATCTGTTCCTTCTTTTGCCGCGTAGTGACCTTCCTTCTTTGGATTGCTCTCCGCATACTTCTTCCACCAGGCCTTGAGCGCCTGCTCCTGCTCAGGGTCGCGCGGCTCATTGCTGATGGCCGCGGCCAGGGTCTCTATTCCCACAGGGGGCACCAGGTATTCGCCAGTGGTGGCGTCAATCCCATTAAAGACAAGCTCATCGGTCATAATATGCCTCTCAAGCAAAAGTCATTGTCTGCAGAAAATATCGCCCTTGGCGCTCTCGATCCCATACGGGTAACGACAGGTGCTGTCCAGGCCGGGCAGTTCATTAAGCGAGATCAATCCCTCAGTGCCATTGCCGCTGCCCACATCCTGGGCGGTAAAGTGGTCGTTGTAATCAAACCAGGCAGGCTGGAAGGAATCATGGCTTGCCCAGGCGGTCCAGACAAAGGAATTCCGCCGGCCGATCACCGAGCGCAGGAGGGCGATCTGGATGGTGTTGGGAGAATCGTGGGCGGCCCGTGCCCAGGCCAGGTCTGTCCCCTCGCCGGAACCATCGCTAAAGACCTGGGTCTCATAGCCGTCGCCGGTTTGGGGAGGATCAGAAGCGTAACGCTGGTTGCCCCCCACATCCCGGTTCTTATCCGCCCAGATGCTCACACCAGTCATGGACCAGTCGGTCTCGGGAGCCTTCGTTGTGACAAGGTAATCTCCGCGGCCGTCGCCATCCAGGTCCATCTCGATGGCATAATTGCCGCCCAGGACACCGCCGCTCTGCCCGGCCAGCGAGATGCTGAAATACAGCCATTTTTGCGTGGTGCTCAGGTAAGCCGATTGGATATCTATGTCCGGATAGTATTCGCTCATATCGCCGTTGAATGGGCGTTCATAGATATTGAGTTGATAATTATCCTTGAATCGTGCGTTCAGCAGTCCATTCGCGCCTGCGGAGGAAAGGTCAACCAGACCCGCCT
>CAYMQX010000313.1:0-4213 GCA_964392495.1 uncultured Anaerolineaceae bacterium | reverse complement strand
AGATACCCTCGCGCTGAACGGAGGTGAAGCGCCTTGCGGACCTATCCCCCCGGCCCCCTTTCCTGGGAGGAAAGGGGGAGAGGCTCGCCCGGCCTGGTCTCCCCGGAGATCTTCGGTCGATCCGGGGTCGGGGATCGCTTCGCAAAGACCCTCGACCAGCAAGAGCATCCTGCTTCCGATTCCCTGCACAGGTACCATTTACTTTATATTGACTTTACCCGGTCAGTTCAGTACAATGAATCTGTATCCCCTTATCAACTGACAATTTAGCGTTGTCTCAATTCTTTCGCGGGGAGGAGGAAAAGGGCCAACCACAAACCTGGGGGCATCCATCGCTGGCTGCGCATCTGCCCATGCTCGCGGCCTGTACCCATATTGATCCTCGGGTAAGGAGAAACAATCCATGGCACTACCCGTTTTTTCCGCGCGGAGCCGCAGGCTGGGGTTCCGCCTGTTCTCGGCACTCCTCATCGTCTCTTTTCTCCTGCTTCCCGCTGGCGCCCTGGCAGCGCCTGAAACACCGAAGGGCAACCCGCCCACCGCTCCGAAAGTGATCCTGTTCGCCTCCGACGGCATGCGCCCCGACCTGATGGAGAAGTACGCGCTCCAGAAGGTCATGCCCACCTACAAGGAGATGCTGGCAAAAGGCGTGCGCGGCGTGAACGGCCTGGTACAGGCCTTCCCGCCCAACACCGGCGCAGGCTGGTACACGCTCGCCACAGGGACCTTTCCCTCCGAGCACGGCTCGACGAACAATACCTTCTTCCGCACCGGCGACGCCTTCAATAACCGCACCGCGGCCTTCTCCAACGGCGTCCTGCAGGCGGATACGATCGCCGAGGCCGTCGAGCGCGCCGGCAAGAAGGTCGTCTCGCTGGAGTGGTCCGGCGGCTCGCGCACCATGACCGCCGTCAAGGGCCCGGTGGTGGACTACCGCAACTTCTACTCCAACCGCGGCCTGTGGACCAACTGGGATGTTCCCGGCCAGCCCGCGGGCGCCAGCACCTTCGGGGTGCAGTACCAGCGCGCGGACCTGGCGGATGCCGCCGGGTGGCTCAACGTCCCGCCCGGCTACAGCCCGGCCAAACAGGGCACCTTCGACATCGGCTCGTACACCAGCGGGGGTGCGGCAGTCATCCCCAACGACATGTACGATTTCTATGTCTATGACTCCAGCGATGACGCCCTCGTCAACTACGACCGCGTGCTGATCGTCCCGAATGCCGCCCTCAAAAACGGGTCCCTGGCTGCTGCCGACCTGGCGGCGGGCGAATGGGCCGACATCAAGCTCACGCTCGCCAACCCGGCGGGCAAGACCGGCGGCTTCTACGTCAAGGCCATGCGGCTGGCCCCCGACCTCTCGCAGTTCAGCCTGTTCTTCTCCTCCGTGACCCGCACGATCGCCACCTGCACCGGCTGCGGCTACGCCGGCGACTTCGAGGACGACCTGAATAAATGGTTCCCCTCCTCCACCGCCGCCGACTACGCCATCTTTGAATCGGGCCTGGTCGATGCGGATACCTACGTGGAGCAGGGCCTGATGTGGAAGAACGCCCACTGGAGCTACCTCAAGTTCATCCTCGGCAGCCAGCCTGTCCCCACCGTGGACGGCGGCTCGGTGACCGGAATGGGCTACGTCCCCGACCTGCTGATGCTGGGCGCGCCCGCCACCGATGAGTTCTCGCACATGTTCCTCGGCCTGACGGTCCCCCAGGTGAGCGGGATCGCCAACCCCTACTATAACAATTACTATTCCTACGGCGAGCTGATCACGCCCGGGATCGCGGACGGCTTCCTGCGCGAGGCTTACGCCGAGTCGGATGCCACGCTGGCGCTGGCCCAAAAGCTGATGGGCAAGGGCGTGAACACCATCGCCACCTCCGACCACGGCTTCGGCGCGCAGTGGCTGGCCGTCAATGCCGGCAAGGTGCTGTTCGACGCCGGGCTTCAGGCGACCGGCACAACGCCTCCCACCGAGGTCTTCAGCAACTGCCGGGCCGGGGGCGCCGGGGGCATTGACCTGGCCAAGGCCTGCTGGGCGGGCGGCACGGCACAGATCTACGTCAACACCACCCTGCCCGCCGGAACCACCTATGAGGGCGTCCGCACGCGCATCATCGACGCCTTCACCAACCTGATCGACCCGGATAATCCCGGGGCACAGATCGTCCTGAAGATCATGAAGAAGGAAGAGCTGCGGGATGTGGACGGCAGTGATTCCCTGCACCCGAACCGCAGCGGCGACGTGGTGGTGGTGCTTAAGCCGCCCTACCAGTTCGACGCCGCCACCTTCGGACAGACCATCGCCTTCTCGCAGTTCTTCGGCCAGCACGGCTACCTGCCCGAGACGGTGGACATCGAAAGCAGCGTGAACATGCACGCCGTCTTCGCGGCGTACGGCCCCGCCATCCACCCGATGAACAGGGTGATGGACGTGCGCGCCATTGACCTGGCCCCCACGGTGGCCTTCATCCTGAAGGTCCCCGGCCCGCTGAACGCCCGCGGGCGCATCCTGTACGAAGTGCTGATGGACCGCATCCGCTACCGGGAAGCCACGATGCTTTACCTGACCGACTTCCACGGCCAGCTTACCCCGCTCTCCCAGGCCTCCGACACGCTCGGCCCCTCCTACGGGATCGGCGGCGCGGCCTACCTCAAGCCCTGGTTCGACTGGTTCCGCGCCGAGGCCACACAGGACGGCTGGGACCCCTGGCACGGTTGGAGGTGGTGGCATGGCTCACACGGCTGGAGGAATGAATACACCTCGCTGACCCTCTCCGGCGGCGATGCGGTGGGCGCCACACCGCCCATCTCCAACTTCTTCGGCGACAAGCCCACCATCGAGATCTTCAACATGCTGGGGCTGGACGCCGATACCTTCGGCAACCATAACTTCGACCGCGGCTCGGCCTACCTGCGCTCGGACCTGATCCCTCTGGCGGACTTCCCCTACCTGAGCGCCAACACGGTCTATGCCAGCAACGGCAGGCTCCCCAGGGATTGGAAAGCCTCGCAGACCTTCCAGTTCGACGGCTTCAAGGTGGGCGTGGTGGGCTTCACCCTGCCCGAACTGTCCACGCTGATCTTCCCCGGATACCTGGACCCCTTCAAGGTGACCGACCCGGCGGCAGCCATCAACGCTGAGGCCGCACGGCTGCGCGCCCGCGGCGCCACCGTCGTCCTGGCGGTGGGTCACATGGGCGGCGACGGCACCGACGTCAGCAACCCGCTCGAGACCAGCGCCCTCGTCCAACTGGCAAAGAAGCTCAAGGGCGTGGATGCCGTCTTCGGCGGGCATACCCACTCCGAGTACATCACCTACCTGCCCAACGGCGTCATCGTCAATGAGACCCCCAACTCGGGCCAGCGCTTCAACCGGGTGCGCGTGGTGGTGGACCTCTTCACCCGCAAGGTCGTCTATCGCACCGGCGACTTCCACAAGCCCTGGGATATCGGTGTCACGCCGGATGCGGGCATCCAGACCTACATTGACGACCTCAACACGCAGCTCGCGCCGATCCTGAATACCGTGATCGGGACCTCCACCGTGATCGTCCCGCGCGCCGATTCCTGCGGGCGCGCCGACGGCCGGCTGTGCGAATCGCTGATCGGGGATATCGCCACCGACGCGCTGCGCCTCACCTACAACACCGACTTCGCCATCAGCAACTCGGGCGGGCTGCGTGCCGACCTGACCTGCCCGGCCCCGGACGCGCCCGGCGACTTCTGCCCCTCCTTCACCCCGCCCCCCTATCCGATCACGCGCGGGCAGAGTCTGGCGGTGCTGCCCTTCGGCAACGTGGTCTTCACCGTGAGCATCAACGGCGCGGAATTGAAGACGATGCTGGAGAACGGCGTTTCGGCCATGCCGTCGGCCAACGGCAAATTCCCGCAGGTCTCGGGCCTGTGCTTTACCTATGACGTTGCGCTGGCCGCGGGCAGCCGCGTGACGAGCGTCGTCCGCCAGGCGGCGGATGGCTCCTGCACCGGCGCGCCCGTGGACCTGACCGCCGCCTCCATCTACACCATCGCCGAGAACGACTTCATGGCGACGGGAGGTGACGGGTACCCGAACCTGTACGCGCGCGGCACTACGCAGAACATCATGGATCAGGTGGTGGCCGATTACATCACGGCCCATACACCGCTGGCACCGGCTCTGCAGGGACGCATCGTCTGCACCACCAGCGGCGCGGCCGCCTGCCCGGTGAAG
>CAYMQX010000312.1:0-4214 GCA_964392495.1 uncultured Anaerolineaceae bacterium | reverse complement strand
GCTTTCCCCACCCACCAGCCAGGCGCTGCCCTTTTGCACCGGCAGGAGGGTGGTGAGGATGTTCTGCCGCTCCGGTTTTGATTGCGCCATGTCGCACGATTATACCTGAGGCACCAATGTGGGTCAAAGCCTCTTAGAACAGGTTTTGAGCCGCTTCCGCAGCCCATGTGTACCAGGGGCCGAACGCAGTGCCGATCAGGATAATCCCAAAAGAGAGGACGGCCAGGGCGATCGCATAGGGGCGCGTGAGCGGCACAGGATACTGCTCCTCCCCCTCCCCTTCCATTCGATAGAGGTACACATACTTCAATACATTCAGATAGTAGTAAAGGGCCACAATGGAATTCAAGATACCGACCACAGCCAGCCAGATCAGGGAAGGATTCTGGATGGCGGCGGCAAAAACAAATACCTTTGCTACAAAGCCGCCGAATGGAGGCATTCCAGCCAACGACAGGAAGGCCACCAACATGGCGAGTGCAAGGCCGGGCGAACGCCGGCTAAGACCGGCATAATCCTTCATCTCATCGGTGCCGCTAATACGGGAAAAGACCATCACTGTACCGAAGGCCAGGAGGTTGGTGAGGATATAAGCGGCCAGGTAGAAGACCGTGCTCAGGGTCCCCAAAGGGGAAAATGCCACCACACCGATCAAGGCATAGCCTGCATGTGCAATGGACGAATAGGCCAGCATTCGCTTGATATCGCTCTGAGCCAGAGCCAGCAAGTTGCCAACTGTCATGCTGACCACAGAAAGCAGGGCAAGGATCGTTGTCCACGACGGGGCGAAATCAGGAAAAGCAGCAGCAAACAATCGAAGCACGACCGCAAATCCGGCGGCCTTGGAAGCAGTGGAAAGAAAGCCCGCAACAGGTGTGGGGGCACCCTGATAAACATCCGGTGCCCAAAAATGGAACGGCACCGCCGAAATCTTGAATCCCAAGCCCACGAGGATCAAAAATATCACTCCAAGGATGAACAGAATGTTATTTGATCCGGCAGCAACCATTCCGGCCAGCTTGTAGAGGTCAGTGGTTCCAGAGAAACCGTAGAGCAGACTGAACCCATAGAGCATAATGGCAGAAGTTAAAGCCCCATAAAGCAAATATTTGAAACCCGCCTCAGTGGAAGCCTTGTCCTCCAGCATGAACCCGGAAAGGACATAGAGTGGGATGGAAGTCGTCTCAATGGCAAGATAGAGCATGACCAGGTCCCCTGCGGAGACCATCAGGCACATGCCGATCGTGGAGGCCAATAAAAGCAGGTAGGATTCGCCGCGCCGGTTTAGTTTTTCATGATCCATCATCAGCAGGGATGTGATGGCTGCGCTGAAGATCAACAACAGCTTGAGGAAGAAGCCAAACCAATCAAAGCGCAGCATCCCGCCAAAAACGGCCTGTGGGTCGGAGGGGCGGGCAAAGAGCAGGCTGAACACCAGGATGGCAAGCAAGCCGCCTGCACTCAGCCAGCCTGCGTTACGTCGAGCCTGGGGCCTCCAGAAGGGCTCCACAACCAGGAGGACGATAGCAAGTACAAGCAGCAGAATTTCAGGCAGGATTGCCAGAAGCATTGTTGGGGTGTACACCTACGCACCTCCCAGGAGGTTCAAAATATTCTGAACGCCGGTCTGCACCATTGGGACCATCAGTGAAGGGAAAAGACCCAGGCCGACCATCAGAATACACAAGGTCACGATGGCGATCTTATCCAGGGCAGTTACATCCCCAACATGGCCATCCAGTTTGGCGGGAATATCACCAAAAAACACCTTGCGGATGTTCAGCATGATGTAAGCTGCAGTAATGACAATGGAGATGGAGGCAATGATGGCAGCGATCGGAACCCGCTGCCATACACCCATAAAAATGGGAAATTCGGCGACAAAGCCGGAGAAACCCGGCATACCCATCGAAACCAGTCCGCCAATAATAAAGCCGACGGCTGCCCAGGGCATCACTTTGGACATACCACCGAGCTCGGGGATCTGCCTTGTATGTGCGCGGTCATAGATCATGCCAGTGACCGCAAAGAAGAGGGCAGTCATCACCCCGTGCGAGAACATCTGCACACCGGCGCCCGTCAAACCGTTTCGATTGAGGGTGGAGAGACCAAACATCACCAGTCCCATATGAGAGACCGAAGAGAAACCGATCATATACTTCATATCGGTCTGGACGAAGGCTATATACGCACCGTAAACGACTGCGATGGCTGCCATGGTCATGATCAACCAGGACCAGGTCCTCGCCCCTTCAGGGAGGAGCATGATCCCCACACGCAGGGCGGCAAAGGCACCCAGCTTCATCAGCACACCGGCATGAAACATGGATACTGCCGTAGGCGCTGCGACGTGACCGTCGGGCGACCAGTTATGGAAGGGCCAGATACCGCCAAGCACAGCAAACCCCAGAAATACCGGAAGAAACCAGATATTCTGAAAGGCGGCGGAGAAACCGGCCTTTTCCAGTTCCAGCATATTGAAGGAATAGATACCGGTCTGCTGTCCTGCGACCCAATACATTGCAAGGGCACCCACCAGCGCCACCACCGACCCGATAAAGAGGTACAGGGTCAGTTTCATGGCCGCATATTCACGGGTCTTGATCCATCCCCAAATAACGATCAGCAGATACATCGGGAAGACCGCGATCTCATAAAAGAAGAACAATTGGAAAAGATCGAGTGAGACAAAGACTCCGAAGACGCCAGTAGCCAGGATGAAAAGGAAGGCAAAGAACTCGCGGGGGCGGTCATCTATGCCCCATGAGATCAACACACCTGTGAACATGACCACACCAGTCAGTAGAACCAGCGGGGTGCTCATCCCATCCACGCCCACGAAGTATGAGATCCCCAGTGCGGGAAGCCAGTCATAATGCTCCTGGAACTGGTAGCCTGTCAGGTGTCCGGTCAGATATTGGGCAAATACCCAGGCTGAAAGTCCAAGGGCAAAGATCGCCGCTGCCAGGGCGGTTACACGAATTTCGCTCTTGCGATTGGCAGGCATCATCAGAATGATCAGCCCCGCCACGAGGGGAGTAAAAACAATTACGCTCAGAACTGGAAAGGTCATTGATCCACCTCGGTTAGAAGAGCATCGTCACGGCTTTATTGATCACGTCGAGGATCCAGGCCGGCCAGATGCCGATGATCAGGATCAACGCCATAAGCGGAGCCATCACAATGATCTCCCGCGTATTAATCTCGGAGAGCCGGTGCTCACCATGTGCCCATTTCTCATTCAAGGGGCCGTGCAGCACCTTTTTGATGCCTTTGAGGATGTAGGCGCCGGTCATTAACAAGCCCAGCATGGAAATGGCAGTATAGACAGTGAGGATCGGCCAGGATCCCCGCACCACCAAAAATTCCGAAACGAAGCCGTTCAAACCTGGAAGGCCCAAGGATGCCATACTGGTAAAGATCAGGATGCCTCCGTAAATTGGCACAAGGGGAAACAAACCCCCATAGTCATCCAGGTTGCGCGTATGGGTGCGCTCATAGATCACGCCTACCAGGAAGAACATTCCCGCCGCGGACAGTCCGTGGTTGAACATTTGCAAAATCGCCCCATTCAGGGCAAGGGTCGCATCAGTCGTGCCCGAGGCGGCAGCTGCAGCTGCAATCCCAAGCACCACAAAGCCCATATGGTTAACCGACGAGTAGGCCACCAGGCGCTTGAAATCAGTCTGCCCGAAGGAGCCAAGCGCACCAAAGACAATCGCTGCCGTCGCCAGCAAGGCCAGCGCTCCAGCGAAATATTTGGCCTCGAGGGGGTAGAGAGGCAGTACCAGCCGCAGAAAGCCATAGGCTCCCAGCTTGAGGAGCACGCCGGCCAGGATCATGGAACCGGCAGTGGGCGCCTCCGTATGTGCATCCGGGAGCCATGTATGGAACGGCCACACCGGCACCTTGACCGCAAACGCGATCACAAAAGCCCAGAAGGCGATCGACTTCACCGTGCCAACCGGCAGACCCATGATGGGCTTGGCATAAGATGACCAATTCGCCGTGATGAACTGCAGATCATAGGTCTGGAACAGGACGCCCAGGAGCTGAATGGCCAGAAGCAGACCCAGCGAACCGCCCATGGTGTAGATCATGAACTTAAGTGAGGCATAGTTCCGGTTGGCGCTGCCCCACTGATTAATGAGGAAATACATCGGAACCAGGCCAATCTCCCAGAAAACAAAGAAGATCAGCAGATCCAGCGACAT
>CAYMQX010000311.1:0-4227 GCA_964392495.1 uncultured Anaerolineaceae bacterium | reverse complement strand
GAACGCCGCGATCAAGGACGGCAAGTGCCAGGTTGCCCAGGGTATCCCGGCGCGGCAGCCGAACATGACCTTGAGCGCAGACTCATCCGATTACATAAAGATATTTACCGGAGAATTGGATGGGATGCAGGCCTTTATGCAGGGCAAGCTGAAGCTGGCCGGGGATCTGAACCTGGCCATGAAGCTCATGCAGATGTTTAAGATACGATAATCAGGGATCGTATTAATGCGGCCCGGGAGCCACGCGGTTCCCGGGCTTTGATTTAATGACGGACCCGGATCGGGCGGGCACCTGCTCCAGAAATCCGCCGCAGGGTTTTCCAGTGAAGGAGGATCAAAATCACCAGCATCCCGATATTGGTAATAAGCAGCCCGTGGTTCTTGAGAAATATCCCCGAAACCAGTCCCGCCCCCAGGATATAAAGCATGGTCGTCAATGGCACGAAGAATGACAGGCCTGCGATACTGCGCGTGTGAAATCGGGGCGACTGTGAGACGATAAAAAGAATCGCAAGCATCGGCACAAGTATGGCAGGCAGGAAATGATAATGAGGAGGAAGAACATATGCCATAAAAGCATTCGTCAGGAGTACGACAGTTAAACCAACAATAATACCTGCCGGCCCAGCAAGCCAGGTCGAGATCCAATTCTTATGGTGGGCGAGGATGCGACAGCCAAAGGAGAAGGATGATATTACCCAGAACCAGGCCAGGAAATTGGCATAGGGGACCCCATAATACTGGAAGCTGAGACCGGCTCCCCAACCCCAAAACCCCAGGCGGATGGCGACTGCATCCAGGGCCAGATCAATGTTCAGACCAAGAAGTCCATCCAGAAGTGGGCGTGCCCAGCGGGGAAGATTGGTTGCGTCCGAATACTCCATAGCGCTGTAAATGATGTTTCCCCATGCAACGGCGATACACAGCGGAACGCCGAAGACCATGATCAGAAATTGACCATAGTGATAAGCGTTCAGTTCCCGTATCGTTGCAAGTTCCAGAAGTAAACCGAAAAGGATGCCCGAGAAAAGCCGGACCATGCTGGCGGTGCCATGTTTCATCGCATGGGAAATACATAAAAAGAATTGCAGGTAGATGATCAGTTCGAAAAGGAGAAAATAAGGATCGGCCATCTCATCGTGCATTATATGTGAAAGGCCAACCTAGAGCCCCAACCATTTGGAGGCCAGTTTTGGAAGGTTCGAAACGGGGCCTTTCCTTGTGGTGCACTGCGGCAGGGATTCCAGGAAGAGACGACCGTACTGTTTAGTGAGAACGCGACGGTCAAAAATGGCAACAATACCCCGGTCTGAAGCCGTGCGGATGAGGCGGCCAAATCCCTGGCGGAACTTCAAGATCGCCTCGGGGAGATAGTATTCGCTAAAGGAATCTTCGTACAGTTCAGATCGCGCAGCGATCAACGGATCCGTGGGAACATCAAAGGGGAGTTTTGTGAGTACGACAACACTCAAGGCGTCCCCCGGTACATCCACGCCTTCCCAAAAGGCGCGGGTTCCCAAAAGCACCGCGCGCTCGGTGGATCGGAAGGATTCCAGCAAGGCATTGGGGGAGGCGCCTTCGCCCTGTTCAAAAACATGGATTTCGTCGGATGCCAGCGGCTTGCCTATGGCCTGGGATGTCTTTTTAAGGGCAGTATAGGATGTGAACAGGACCAGCATCCTCCCGCCTGTGGCGCGTGCAAGCTGCACTATGCCTCGATCCAGTGCCTGTTGATAACCAGCGGCATTTGGCTCCGGTATATCATCGGCTGCGTAGAGCAGTGTGCTGGATTCGTAATCGAAGGGGGATCCCAGCAGCAATTCATCGGCCTCGTCCGCGCTGAGGGTATTGCGTACATACTGGAACTCACCGTGGGCGGTCATGGTTGCGGAAGTGAGGATCACACAGGCCTTCTCATGCCAAAGGTATTTCTGTACGAGCGGGCCGACCCGAAGTGGAGCGGCGTTGAGCGCGAGACGGTCTCCGCGAGGATTAACCTCCACCCAGTAGATCTGATCCGCGACCGGATTGCTGATCAACCCGTTTGCAGCAAGCTCGGCCTCCGTCATCCGCCGCAGCAGATTGCTGAGGCTGCTCATCACCTCTTCCAGGTTGTCATGTCCATCAGAATACAGGGAGGCCACGTCCTTGTACAATTCTCCCAGGGTTTTTATGAGCAGGATCATCGTTTCATCGGCCTCCCCCCACATGATCTCCACCTGTTCCCAGGAGGTGAGAGTACGCACGGCCGGGATGATCCTGAGCTGCCAGGCATAATTGGAGGGGGGCTGACCTTCGCGTTGTTCAGCGGCGAATTGACCCACAGTCGTGAAGAACTGTTTCACCAACTGCTCGAGGCGGAAGGCCTGATCAGTGGAGTGCTTCACCTTTTGCTGGAGGAGGCCAAAGTCGGAGGGGCGCAGCGCATCGTGAAGCTCGGTGAGGAGCCGCCCCAGAACACCTGCGGAGGAACCACCGACCTCACGAATCATGCGCTCCATGTCGAACTGGGTCAGGCGGAAGCTGAGGGCGTTCGTAGTGGCAGATTCCATGTGATGCGCCTCATCCACGATCACATAGTTATATTCGGGAAGCACCTTGCTGCCTGTGGCGATATCCGAGAGCAAAAGGGCGTGATTCACGATCAGAACGTGGGCCGATTGGGCCGCCTGCTTTGCGCGGTAGAAGGGGCAGACTCCGCCCATGCGTCCCAGGCAGGTGTCGTTTGTGCAGGCGTCGTCTTCCGCTGAGAGCCGGCTCCAAACCTCCCGCTCAGATGGGCCGGTCAGATTGATCTCGCTGCGATCGCCTGAACGGCTTTGAAGCTGCCAAACGAGAATCTTTCCCAACACCCGCATTTCGTCTTCATTGGCCGGGCCATGATGGCGCATATATTGGAGCCTACGAGGGCATAGATAGTTGGAACGCCCCTTGAGCACAGCGGCACGCAGATCGATTCCCAGGGCCGCGCGCAGATCGGGAAGGTCCTTCTTGATAAGCTGGTCCTGCAGGTTGATGGTGTTGGTGGAGACGACCACGCGGGTATTGTTCTGCATGGCAAAGAGGGAGGCAGGGACCAGATATGCAAATGATTTTCCCACCCCGGTTCCGGCCTCCACCATCAGGTGCTGCCCGCTGCTCAGAGCATTGGAAACAGCCTGAAGCATGGCTACTTGTTCGGGGCGATGCTCGTAGGCCTTGAAATATTGCGAGAACGGGCCGCCGTATTCCAGGATGGATGCAATCTCCTCCGAGTCCAGGGGGGTGGTCACCTCTGGATTTTGGAGGGGCGGGAAATTACCGGCTGGTTGCTCCAGGGCTGCTGCAGAAGCGGAGCGGGCGGAGGGTTTCTTTGCCTGTATACCCTCACGTGAACGGGAGCGGAGTATCTGCTGAAATGCCCAGGCAGCATCCCAGCCAAGCGGTTCGGCATGTCTCACGATCTCAGCCAGGAGCTCAAGGGGCAGTTCCGCGGCCAGATCGAGGAGGCGTATATATACAGCCTGCGTGACGCGGGCATCATCGAGGGCGCGGTGAGTGGCGGGGAGAGGGATGGCAAGCTGCTGACCCAGGGAACCCAGGTTATAACGGCTGGCCGTAGGCATCAGGACCGCCGCCAACTCATAGGTGTCGATGATCTCGTTGAATTGAAGCAGGCCGGCCCTCTGTAAAAAGCCCACATCAAAGCGGACATTATGTCCGACCACCGGCAGGTCTCCGATAAAGCCCTCAAGCTCCTCCAGGAAATCGGGCAGCCGGGGAGCCTGCCGGACCATGGCGTCATCGATCCCGGTCAGGCCGGTGATGAATTCTGGAATGTGCCGGCCGGGATTGATCAGCGTGGAAAATTCGTCTTCAATCCGGCGGCCGTTAAAACGGACCGCGCCGACCTCTATGATGGCATCGCGATCCGAATCCAACCCCGTGGTTTCTATGTCAACTGCAACAATCGAAGTCATAATAGAACAAGTGTATCATATATAATGGCAGTTCGACCCGCGCTCCTGGATTTCGGAGGCTGGGGTCCCGGTCGTGACCACTGGTGTACGCCTTAAGGTCATTCGAGGGCGGTTTTCAGCTTCTGGATCTGCTCCGTGGTTAACGGGTTCTCCCTGGCTCGCTGGCGGAAAAAATCCTTGATCTGTTTCACCCGTAGGGCAGGGAGCGAGGCATTGCTTGCCTCCACTTCCACATCCGGGTTGGTGAATACCAGCATGGCGTTGATGG
>CAYMQX010000310.1:587-4229 GCA_964392495.1 uncultured Anaerolineaceae bacterium | reverse complement strand
TTTCCATGATGCCCTATACCGAACTGGCACACGGGGTTTGGTTTCCGCGTCGCGGCATGTACGGAGTGGTCGAGGTCCTCATGGAGCTGGCGATCAGGGCGGGCGTGGAATTTATCTATGATACGACCGTGGAGAGGATCGACGTGGCGGGAGGCCGGGCAGTGGGGATTACTGTGGAAGGCGGCCGGGCTGTCCGCGCGGATATCATCCTGGCGAATGCGGACCTGCCGTTTGTCTATGAAAACCTGCTGCCGCCGGACAAAACCGCCCGACAGCTGCGGCGCAAACGCTTTTCCTGTTCGGTAATCAGTTTCTTTTGGGGTGTGGACCGGCGCTATCCTCAGATCGGGCCTCATACCTTGTTCCTGGCGGATGACTACCGCGAGAATTTCACCAGCATCATCGACAACCTTGATCTGCCGGCCAACCCCAGCCTATACGTGCATGCACCAGCGCGCCTGCAGTCCTTCATGGCACCGGAAGGGCAGGATACGCTCATTGCGATCGTTCCCGTCGGTCACATGCAGGAGCCGGATGATCGGGATTGGGGGGAGATCCGCGACATGGCCCGGGAGCAGGTGTACAAACGCCTGGCCCTCCTTGGAATTACGGATCTGCAGGAACATATCAAATTCGAGATGAGTTTTGCACCTCCCACCTGGAAGAATAAATACAACCTCGTCAAGGGCTCCACACATGGCCTGTCTCATAACCTGACACAATTGGCCTGGTTCCGCCCGCACAACCGCCATGCCCGCTATCCGAACCTGTATTTTGTGGGCGCCAGCACGCATCCCGGCACCGGGATGCCCACCGCGATGATCTCCGGACGGTTGGTCTCGAAGCGCATTCTGGATGAGCAGGGCGCTTGAGGTTTTGCCGTTGGCTTCCGGTCCGGACTCTGTAGGCCGGATATATAATGGCTGCATGGAATCCGTGCGATCCCTTTTCCTGCTCGACCCATCCATCATCTTTCTAAACCATGGCTCCTTTGGGGCGACCCCCCGCCCTGTGTTCGAGAGATACCAGGAACTTCAGATCAAGCTGGAGAAACAGCCTGTATTGTTCCTGGGGAGAAAACTGGATGGCCTGCTGTGGGAATCCCGGACGGTGCTGGGGGAATATCTCAATGCCCGAGCGGAGGACCTGGTCTATATTCCCAACGCAACCCATGGAGTGAATATCCTGGCGCATTCGCTTGACCTTGCGGAGGGAGATGAGGTTCTTACCACGGACCATGAATATGGAGCTTGCGATTTTACGTGGAAGTATGTCTGCAACATGAGGGGTGCGAGGTATATCCGTCATCCGATTCCCCTGCCGGTTTCCGGGAAAGAGGAGATCGTGGAACGCCTATGGGAGGCTGTGACCTCCCGCACTCGGGCCCTGTATCTCAGCCACATCACTTCACCCACGGCCATGCGCCTGCCCGTGGAGGTCCTTTGCAAGCGCGCCCGGGAAGCGGGAATCCTGACCATCGTGGATGCCGCCCACTCTCCCGGCCAGATCCCGGTGGATCTTCAGGCGCTCGGGGCTGATCTGGTATTCGGGAACTGTCACAAGTGGATGCTGAGCCCCAAGGGAGCGGGTTTTCTTTACAGCCGGAGCGAAGTGCAGTCCCTGATCGAGCCCTTGATCGTCAGTTGGGGAATGGAAGCCACGCCCGCGAACAGCACAGGCTCGCGGTTCATTGATCTCTTGCAATGGACGGGGACGCGGGATCCGGCCGCGTTCCTTGCAGTACCGGCAGCGATCCAATTCATGCAGGAGCATGACTGGCCGGAAGTGCGCCGCGGTTGCCATGAACTGCTGCGATATGCCATTGGCCGTATCTGCGAGATGACCGGACAGGAACCTCTTTATCCTCTGGATTCGGACCTGTATCATCAGATGGGGATTGCGCCCCTGCCGCCCTCCAACCTGGAGGAGGTCAAACGCCGCCTGTACGATGAGTACCATATCGAGGTCCCCATCATCCAGTGGGGGGATAGGCAGTTTGTGCGGATTTCGATCCAGGCATATAACACAGCTGAGGACGTGGCGGTGCTGCTCGAGGGACTCAAGGCCGTGATCGGATAGCTTCTCTCCGCCCTTGCGGAGTATCGGATTGTTCACGGCAGGGGTACTGGTCAGGTTTAATAGTAGGCGACCCGTAGGGCAGGCGTCCTCACAAGATGTGAAATTTAGAGGTATTATAGGCTGGGTATGCCGCCGGACAAAGTCGTCTGGACAATTCGGTATTTTATCGCCGGATGCTATAAAATAAAGAGCCTGACCGACCCTGCCTGGAGGATGAATGAAGCTGTTTCGACGCATATTGTTCCCAATATTGACCTTTGCCCTATTGTTGAGTGCCTGCGGAGGCGCACCGGCCACTGAGGCATCCCAGATCGACATCATTCTCACCGAGGGGGTAAAGACGATGGTGGCATCCTATTTTGAGACCCAGACGGCTCTTGCGCCGGTTGCAACCGCCACTCCAACGATCACACCCATTTCCACCTCGACCCCCGCCTTTACGCCGGTGGGATTCCTCGATAACGCTCAGACTCCTTTGTCGACCTCCACTTTTGTGTGGTATCCAACCATTGCGATCACAAACACCGTGACCGGGACGCCCCCGACCGCCACGCTGCCTGCTTCCGCATACGGCTGCAATAACCTCACCCTGCTTTATGATATCTACCCAAACGGAAGCAATATCATGAAGCCGGGACAGAATTTCACAATGACGTGGAAGGTCCATAACAGCGGGACTTGCGAGTGGAAGAGTTATTACCGCCTTACACTTGTGAGCGGAACGAATTTTGATGCACCCAATGTGAACATTGGGAAGATCATCGCTCCCGATAGGAATCCCGAAGTCTCGCTTAACATGGATGCACCCAGAAAGACGGGCACCTTCACGGCCTATTATCGCATGGCCGATGGGGATGGGCATATGTTCGGAGCCACGCTTGTTGTTTCGATCAAGGTGCAGAATGATGCCACCGATACGCCTCAGCCGGGCAGTACAGCGACCTTCACAAATACCCTGGAGCCCAGCAGCACTCCGACGATTACCAATACACCTGAAACACCCACATCTGGAACACCCGTCACACCCTGATCATTTTCCAAAAGGGAAGAATGATGGCGCCCCGAGGTCTCCGGCTCCTGATACCAGTTTTGCTTCTGGCATCGGTTTGGCTCCCGAGGCCGGGGGCTTCTGCCGAAAGAGCATCCCCGTCATCGGCGGGAGAACTGATCAATGCGGTCAATAACCTGAGGTTGAGCAACGGTCTTCCCGCCCTCAGTGAACACCCGATTTTGATGCAAGTGGCCCAGGGACAGGCGGATGCCCTGCTTGCGACGGAGGGAGAGGTGGGGCACACCCGTCCCAATGGCATTACATTCACACAGCAATTGCTGCTTCTGGGCTACCCATTATCCGGTGATCTGTCCCTGGGAGGCTATCGCTCCGAGAATTTTATTTTTGGATACCAGCTTTCCGCTGAGGCTGTCGTGGAGGCATGGAAAGGCGACGACCCGCATCTTAATACCATGCTTTCCGAAAATCGAAACGACATCGGTGCGGGGATGGCCATTGCTGCCGATGGAACCACCTATTATGTGATAGATACCGCGCTGCGAACCAGCAGC
>CAYMQX010000310.1:0-577 GCA_964392495.1 uncultured Anaerolineaceae bacterium | reverse complement strand
AGCGGGAGTGCGGCGGACCCGGAATTGGCGATCAACCAGTATATTGTGCCCATTGTAATCAGCACAGCGCGGCCGGACGGGAATGTGTATCATACCGTGCAGTACGGGCAGACCCTGTGGGGGATCGCAATCGAGTATGGGACGAAGATCGACAAGATCCGTGGGCTTAACCACCTTGCGGATACGACAGTTTATCCAAACCAGATGCTGCTCATCATGCAGGGGGCTACACAACCGGCGCCGCCTCCAACGATTCTTCCAGTCATTGCTTCGGCGGGAATGGAGCGCCCAACCGAGGTCCCGGCCCGGGAGCTGGCTGAGATCCTTACCCCGACGCAGCCAATCGAATCGGTGGCCGCGGCCGGGAATGGGGCAATGCGGGGTCCCTCACTTTCCTTCTGGGTGGCCGCGATCATTCTCCTGCTCCTGGGAGGTGGCATCGGCGCAGCGTGGTTCATCCGGGATCCCGGCAAGTGAGGCCGCAAACCCTGCATAAGTAACAATTGGGACAGCAGGAACGTCATTAATAGACAGTTCCGGGTTTAATGGTGTATCAATGGATGTATCAGTTGCATTG
>CAYMQX010000309.1:0-4230 GCA_964392495.1 uncultured Anaerolineaceae bacterium | reverse complement strand
TGCGCCCGTTCCGAGACTGGATCTACGACACGCGCCCTGAAGGATTTGGTCAGATCGACTTTCTGCATTGTATCGCCTACTCCAGCAATGTCTGTTTTTATAAGCTGGGAGGCGGGTATGAAGACGAAATCCCTGAAGGGCTGGGAATTGTACGGCTGGGGGAATATGCGCGCGCTCTGGGCTATGACCGGCGATCAGGTATAGAACTGCTGGGCGAAGCCGATGGGTTGATTCCTGATCCGGATTGGAAGCGTATAACGACCACAGAAAACTGGTCCACCGGTGATACCTATATTGCCAGCGTCGGACAAGGCTATGTGCTGGCGACGCCGCTGCAGGTATTGATGTCGGGCGCAACCATTGCCAATAATGGGAAACTGATGCAGCCCACGATTGTCCGTGAGGTAACAGATGATGAGGGAAATCCCCGTGAGGTCTGGTTCAACCCTGCGGATTTCACGGTGTGGTATGCCAGGACGGTAAAAGATTCCGAAGGCAACGAGCACAAGGAATGGAGTGATCCTGCCACACCAGGATCGCGACGGAGCAGTCCTCCGGAAGGGAGCTACCAGATCTCGCCATTTGTCCCGAATATGAAATGGGATATCACCAAGAGCCAGTTAATCGAAGGGTACAGTTGCGATCAAGGTTACTGCGATAAGACAGGCCAGTTCAAATCGGTAAATCCTGCCACAGTGGATGCAGTACGATTGGGAACTCGCACCGCGGTCACCGACCCAAGTGGAACGCTGCATCGTGTATTTACAGAGACCTACCCTTTGCCGATCTCAGTAGCAGGAAAGACTGGTACCGCCGAATATTGCGATAATGTGGCCCGCGAGGCTAAAAAATGTGAGTTTGGATCCTGGCCTACTCATGCGTGGACCCTGGCGTATGCACCGTATGAAGACCCGGAGATCATTGTGATGGCGTTCGCCTATAACGGCGGCGAGGGCGCGAGCGTAGCGGCGCCCATTGTCGCACGGGTTATTAAGGGTTATTTTGAGCTGAAATCCATTGATCTTGAGCAGGGCCTTACTGCTCCCTAGTGATTTTCCCTGTGCGTGTACAGGAAATCAAAAAAATAGGCATTATAATTCACCTCATTAACAGCATGGGTGTCATGGAAAAGACCTCTCCTGCAATTCAAATCAAAGGCTTGCGAGACGGGTTGCTGGTCACCCTCAGCGGGGATGGCTGGGAGAGCCAACGCGACCTTCTCCTATCGCAGATAGATGAGCGTGCAAGTTTTTTTCACGGGGCCCGGTTGGCGCTGGATATTGGTACGCTTACCCTGGGTGTCAACGAGATGGTAGAACTGCGCGACCTGCTTTCGGAACGGAGCGTATCGCTCTGGGCGGTGCTAAGTGAATCGCCAAAAACGGAGAAAACTGCCCAGCTCTTGGGAATGGCCACCCGGATCTCCAAGCCTCGCCCGGAAGAAGTACGAAAATATGCGGTGGAGGACCTCGGAGATGAAACCGCTCTTTTCCTTGGCAAGACACTGCGTTCGGGAACGCGAATCGAATTTAATGGCCATGTTGTTGTTTTAGGCGATGTGAATCCCGGCGCCGAGATCATTGCCGAGGGGAATGTGATTGTCTGGGGACGAGCGAGAGGGATGATTCATGCCGGCGCGAAAGGAAATCGTAAGGCTGTCATCTGCGCACTGGACCTCTCCTCCGCTCAATTGCGTATCGCTGACATAATCTCGGAAGCGTTAAAACCTCACAAGACCTCCAGACCGGAGATCGCCAGCGTAGACGCAGGCGGCGACCTGCAATGTGAATCCTGGCAGCCGGGATAAAATCCACACACAGGAACCGTTGATGACCGCACAAGTCGTTACGATCACATCTGGAAAGGGCGGCGTGGGAAAGACCACGGCTGTTGCCAACCTGGCGGTAGCTCTGGCCGCAGATGGGAGAAAAGTTGTCTGTATCGATGGCGACATCGGGCTGCGCAACTTGGATGTGGTCATGGGCTTGGAGAACCGCATCGTCTATGATATCGTGGACGTCATTGAGGGGCGTTGCCGGATGCGGCAGGCCATGATCCGCGACAAACACCTTTCCGATTTATACCTGATCCCCGCAGCACAAACCCGCGACAAAAACGCGGTCTCCCCCAGTGATATGGTGAGGGTTTGTGATGAGCTTCGACCCGACCACGACTTCATCTTGATCGATTCTCCGGCCGGCATCGAACGCGGGTTTCGGAATGCGATTGCGGCGGCTGACCGTGTGCTGGTGGTGACCAACCCGGAGGTCTCGGCGGTGCGCGATGCCGATCGGGTGGTGGGAATCCTTGAAGCCGAGGAGAAATACGCTCCGGCACTCATTATCAACCGGCTGAATCTTGCGATGGTAAAGAACCATGACATGCTTTCGGCAGATGACGTGCTGGATCTGCTGGGTATCCGGTTGATCGGGATCGTCCCGGAGGATGGCGGAGTTATTGTAGGAAGCAACCGCGGTGCACCAGTGGCTACGGATCCCAAGAATAAAGCAGGCATGGCATTTCGGAATATCGCCCGGCGCTTACAGGGATATGAGGTGCCACTTATGGACTTCGACAAGCAGGGCAGCCTTTGGGACCGGCTGGCACGCATGACCGGAGGGAAGAAGTAACCATGGCAGGTCTTTTGGATCGTATATTCGGTCGTAAACGCAGTGCGCAGAGTGCCAAGGAACGATTGCAGTTGGTCCTGGTCCATGACCGAATGGACCTTACCCCGGCGGAACTGGACGAATTAAAGGATGATCTTTTGAAGACGATCTCGAAGCATATTGAAATAGATCCGGACGCGGTCCAGATCGCGCTGGAACGCGATGGCCGCGAGCAGAGACTGGTAGCGGATATCCCACTCCGGAGCGTGGCTCGCCGCCGGACAGGGTAAGAATGCTGCGCGGGCTTTCCTGGCGAAATTTCGATTTTCTCCTTCTCGGTGCGGTGGTGCTGGCCTCTGCCTTTGGCATCACTATGATCCGTTCGGCCATCGCGGGAAACGAGGAATTGCTTCCCCTGGCCACTCGCCAGATCTATTTTGCGGCGATAGGGATGGTGGTGATCTTCCTGCTGGCCAGCATTGATTACCGGTATTGGTTGGCGCTGTACCTGCCAATATACTTTGTAACAATGGGGCTGTTGATCTCGCTTTCGAGCCTGGGACAGGTGGCATTTGGAGCCCAGCGTTGGTTTACCGTTGGTGTGCTGTTCCTCCAGCCAACCGAGTTCGCGAAAATCTCAGTAATCCTGATCCTTGCCCGATATTTTGAAAAGAGCCAGGATAAACCGCGTGATCTCAATTGGCTGGTGAAGAGCCTTGTGTGGCTGTGGGGGCTGGTAATCTGGATCCTGCTGCAGCCCAACCTGAGCAATGTGATTGTCACCATGGTCATATGGATTTTCATGGTTTGGATGAATCGCATTGAACTCAAACAAATCGCATGGATGGGTCTGGCGGCGGTCCTTGCGATAGGGATCGCATTCCCCTTTTTACAGACCTACCAGCAGGATCGAATCATCACCTTCCTGCTTCCGGACCCGAACGCAAGCTATGGCGCCACCTATAACGTGCAACAGGCGCTTATAGCCATCGGCTCTGGCGGGCTGTTTGGGGAAGGTTATGGTCACGGGACTCAGACACAGCTCCGGTTCTTGAAGGTGCGCCACACTGACTTCATATTCTCGGCGACTTCAGAGGAATTCGGAATGATTGGCGGAGTGTTAATCATCTGTATCCTGGGATTCATTGTATGGCGATGTATACGGGCGGCGCAGAAATCACGTGATCTAGCGGGTTCCATGATCGCTTTTGGTGTGGCGGCACTCCTGTTTTTCCAGGGAGCGGCCAATATCGCGGTGAATATGAACTTGATCCCGGTTTCAGGGCTGCCTCTGCCGTTTATCAGTTATGGCGGCTCAGGTCTCATGTCATTGATGATCGCCATTGGGCTCGTGGAAAGCGTAGCCATGCGCCATCAAGAACTACAATTCTGACGAGGGATTTACTTGTCCAATATACCTGCCCGTACACGCATCGCGCCTTCCCCAACCGGACATATGCATCTTGCAACGGCCCGGAATGCCCTGTATTGTTATCTCTTGGCAAAGAAAACAGGCGGCCAGTTCATCCTGCGCATCGAGGATACGGATTTACAGCGCACCGTGCCCGGTTCGGAGCAGGAGATCATGGACGGTCTGCACTGGCTGGGGCTGGAGTATGAT
>CAYMQX010000308.1:0-4261 GCA_964392495.1 uncultured Anaerolineaceae bacterium | reverse complement strand
GAAACTCCAATATCACGCTCGAGGACGTTTTGTCAACTAGCATAAGACCCTATTAATGAAGCAGTGGGCGCACTGGTGCCGGTCCCGCATTAACCTCCGCAATTTCCATGATCCCATCGTGCACCCGGCAGAAAATACTCCCCCGGCCTGTGGGGGAGTATTTTCCTGGTCAAGAAGATAGGCCACCGGAGGATAACCTGCCATCCGGATGGAGGGGGCTAATGAGCGGTCATTCCATGGGGGGCAGATGCTTACTGTACAGCCACGAGTCAAAGAATGAGTGAAGGTCCTGTCCACTTACCTCTTCGGCGATGGCGATGAATTCGTCCGTCCCGGCGCTTGCATATTTATAGCGACCCAGATAGGTGCGAAGGATCTTGAAAAAGGTTTCCTCGCCGACCTTGAGTCGGAGTGCATGAAAAACGAGGCCGCCACCTTTATAAACTTCATCCCGATATAGCTCATCGGGAGGGGGAGTGCCGGTCAGCGCAGCCGGATAATAGCCAACCATTTTCGCCCTGGCAACCCGGGTCAGTGTTTCCAGGCCCTCATCCCGGATGACCCACATCCATTCTGCATAGGTCGCCATTCCTTCCTTGAGCCAGATATCCTGCCAATTCTCAAGGCTGACGCTGTCGCCAAACCACTGGTGTGCCAGCTCATGCACGATCACATCCTCGCCCGACATGCTCGAGGAAGGACAGTGAATGGACATACTCTGAGTCTCAACGGCAGTGTCCACCCCCTGGCATAAAGGGTTATCCATGTCGGCCACCACTACACCATATTCCCGGAAAGGATAGGGGCCGTAGACCGCCTCGAGGAAGGTGATCATTTCAGGTAATTTATCGAAGTTGCGCCTGTATGCCTCAGGATAATCGGGCGGGAAGTAGCTTCTTACAACCATCCCGTGCGGGCCTGGGAGGGTTTTCAGTGTAAACCGATCCACGTTGATGGAGGCCAGATAACTTGCCATCGGCACATCCATGACCCATATGTATTTCGTTTGCCGGCCCTGGTCCACGGTCTGCTTGAGGATCCCGGTGGCGGCAACCAGCCAGGGTTTTGGGACCGTGATCTCAAAACGATAGGTAGCCTTGTCGCGGGGATGGTTGTTGGAGGGGAACCACCCTGAGGCGCCGTTCGGCTCGCTCATTACATTGATGGCGCCATTTTCTGCGCGGATCCAGCCTACGGCCCCGGGGATTGATCCAACGATGGCCGGCACCGCACTGGGGCTTCCGTGATAAGCAATAACGGCGGTGAAGCCCTTACCCGAACGAAGCGGTCTATTGGGTGTAATTGCAAACTCGTCCCCCGTGCGCGTATAGCCCGCCTTGGAACCATCAATCGTTACGGAATCCACCGTCATACCGGAGAAATCCAGGTCGAACGAACTCAGGGTTTCGGTTGTTTTCGCCTTGATCGTGACGGTGCCGTTGACCTCGCTGCTTGCCGGCTCAATGGTAAGGATGATCAAGTAATTCTGAACGTCATAGCCGCCATTGCCGAGATTTGGATAGTAGGGATCTCCAATTCCCGGCGCGCCCTGAACAGGAGGCGCGGCAGGCTGGCAGGCGGAAATGATCAAGAAGAGTCCAACGAACTGGAGGAATCTTCTCATATTTGTCCTTTCGAGAATAAATCCATTATAGGATGGGGGGAATCGATTTACAAGTGGTTAATAACCTCGGGATGTTTCTAGCTGCTGGCGCCGCTGTAGCGCCGGATGCCGGACTTCCAGACGCGGGAGGCGATGAAGAAGCTGGCGACCCCCACACCGAGGAAGAGCAGGATGCGCGCGCCTTCCAACTCGCCGCGCAGGGCCTGGAGCGGGACCGTGGTGGCGACCGCGATCGGGATCAGGTAGGTGACGAGGATGCGCAGCCAGACCGGGTAGACGCTCACCGGGTAGCGCCCCGCATCCAGCAGGGCCTGCAGGATGGTGACGTTGTTGTCGAACTTGGTGAACCAGAAAGTGAGGGCGATGAGGACGATCCACAGGCTGTAGAGGACCAGGGAGCCGGAGAGGGTGAGCACCAGGAAGGTGAGGATGCTGGCGGGCGTGGTGATATCCCCGGACATGTGGACTCCGGTCACGATGAGGATGAGCGCCAGGAGGATGTCCCAACTGCGCCAGACGGTGATGCGTGAGAAGGTGACGAGGAACATGCTGCTGACGGGCTGGAGCAGAGAATAGTCCAGGGAGCCGTCGCGCACGCTCTGGTTGAAACGCTCGGTGTTGGGCCAGATGAGGGCGGCCATGAGGGTGTTGACGAGTCGGAAGACTCCCAGCAGGGCGATCAGCTCGCCTATGCCCCAGCCGCCGAGGGTGTCGGTGTTGTTGAAGATGATGCTCAGGCCGAGCAGTTCCCAGCCGAGCCACATCAGGTTGAGCAGGATGTTGACCACCGTATCGGCACGGTAGGCCAGCGACATCTGAATGTTGACCTTAAGGAAGGCGCGCAGCAGGCGGAGGGAATGCACGGCTCAGGCTCCCACCGCGGAGAATTGGCGGATGCCCCGCCGCCAGACCCACTGGAAGAGGAGGGCGGAGAGCGCCAGCCAGGCCAAGCCGACCAGGAAGCCCTCGATGATCTGCGGGCCGGAAAGCCGCCCCAGCATCAACTCGATGGGGAAATAGATGAGAAGCTGGAAGGGAAGAAACCGGGCGACATCCTGGATGGCCGCGGGCATGAGGGTGAGCGGGACGAACTGCCCCGAGAACAACTGCATGAGCGCAAAGTAGAACTCGTGGATCGAATAGACGCGCGTGGTCCAGAAGGCGGTGCTGGTGATGGCCGCCGAAAGCAGGAAGCCGATGGAGAATCCGAGCCACATGGCGGGGATGGAAAGCAGGACGCCTGTCCAGGAGAGGCCGCTGAAATCGGGGCGGAAGAGCAGGAACAGGATGATCCAGACCGGGATGAGGCCGAGAATATTCAGGGCTTTGAATGCCACGGTGTTGACGAGGGCATTGGTGAGCATGGGATGGATGGGCCGCAGCAGCTCGCCGGAGAGGCTGCCGTCCTGGACCTTGTAGGCGAAGATGTGCAGGATGATATTGCTGGTGAGCTGGTCCACGATGAGCAGCAGCATGTAGTACGTGACGAAATCGTTGACGGTGAAGCCGTTGACGCTGCCCCGGGTGCGGGCGATGCTGGTCCACACGGCAAGGTAAATGACCGGGGAGACCAGCCAGTAGAGCAGGTACATGATGAGGTTGGCGCGGTACTGCCACTGCTCCGCCCAGTTGACCTGCCAGAGGCGTTGATAGATCCTCAGCATGGCGCTCATTGGTTGAAGGCCTGCTCGATGACCGACTCGATGGGCGGGTCCGCGATGGTGATATCGTGGATGGGGAGCTCGGCCAGAAGGCGGGAGGTGATGCGGGCGGCCTCGGCGGCGGGCACCTCGATGTAGCGTTTTTCGGCTTCCTCCTCGTTGGTGACCTCGGTGCCGTAGGGGCTGAGGTCATGGGAATCGGCCTCGGAGAGGCGGATTCCGATCAGCTTGAAGGGGGCGATCTTGCGCGAGAGGTCGGTCAGGCTGCCGTCATATTTGAGCTGGCCGTGATGGATGATGAGGACCCGTTCGCACAGGGCGGTGACATCGGCCATGTAGTGGCTGGTGAGCAGGATGGTGGCGCCGGTGCGGCGGTTGTACTCGCGCAGGAACTCGCGAATGCGGGCCTGGGCGGTGATATCGAGGCCGATGGTGGGCTCGTCGAGGAAGAGGACCCTGGGGCGGTGGAGGAGGCCCGCGGCCAGCTCGCATTTCATTCGCTCACCGAGTGAGAGGTTGCGGACGGGCTTTTTCATCAGGGGGGCAAGCTCCAGCAGCTCATCCAGTTCCTTATAGGTGGCTTTATACTGGTTATCCGGGAGGCGGTAGATGGCCTGGTTAAGGAGGAAGGAATCGGCGGCAGGGATGTCCCAGGAGAGGCGGTTGCGCTGCCCCATGACGAGGGTCATGGTGCGCAGATAGTCGGGCTTGAGCTCCCAGGGGGTGAAGCCGAGGACCTGGGCCGCGCCGCCGGTGGGATGCAGAAGCCCCGAGAGCATCTTGAGCGTGGTGGTCTTGCCGGCGCCGTTGGGACCCAGGAAGCCGACGATCTCACCCTGGTGGATCTCGAAGGTGACCTTCTGGACGGCAGGGACATCCTTGTTGCGGCGCTTGAAGAAGGAGCGGACGGAGGCGGCAAAGCCGGCCTCGCGCTCGGGCACCTGGTAGGTCTTGCTCAATTGTTGGACGTTAATGG
>CAYMQX010000307.1:0-4283 GCA_964392495.1 uncultured Anaerolineaceae bacterium | reverse complement strand
ACTATCGGATTTGGGCACAAATTCGATCACCAGCTTCCTGGCCGCATCCGCAAAAAAATCCACCAGTTGTGAAAGAGGGACATTATTTGAGATCGCAAGGTGATGGATCAATGCAAGCCCCAGTACAAGGTCTGCGGGCCCGCGCTCGCTGAAGGAATCGCGCTCCTTTGTATCCCAGCCCAGGGCAGGACTGGGATTGGTCAGATCCAGGACCAGGGGCAGGATATGGGTCTCTCCATTGGCCTGCATCTGCCGATAGTTCTGTTCCACCGCATCCGGGTCTACATCCGAGGACACCGTGTAACAGCCCGCGGCCGCACAAATTCGGCTGAAAACACCATTATTTGCCCCCAGATCCCACACCAGTTCTGGCTGGACTTGAGCGACCCAACGTGCAAGGATCTCTTTCTTATGCTCAAACGCGGAATCTGAGTAATTGGTGATCGCGTAATAGTTGGCCCATTCCGTGTTGCCGGGTTTCCAGGAAAGTTCCTTCACCGTGGATTGAAGGCTTTCAATCAACGCAATGAATGCCTGCAAACTCATCGCTCCTCCGGGGATTGTCTTTCCCTTCGCACCGGCGTAGCGCTTCTGAGCCCCTGCATGGACATGGATATGCGTCAGCAAGCCGAAATTGAGCCGCGTATTCATGGGAAGCAGGCGGCTGGCCAGATCCAGCGGAATTCCATCAATATATACCCTCAAGAGCTGGGCGAGACGGACGTCCACTTCAGCCATCAATGCCAGGGGTGCAAGAAAATGTTGGCAGAACTGGCGATAGGCATCCCATGGTTTCCCGGCCTGATATTCCTCAAAGGAAAGCGTATCTATAAGGGTCGCCCGCCCCCGCACGTATTGGATATTATACGCACTGGCATCTTTCAATGAGAGCCCGGTCTTAAGGGCACGCTTTTGGATTGCCAGTGTAACCAGGGCTGCATCTTTGAGTTGGCTGAAGGACCATTCGTACGGGTAGGAAATGAAGGGAACCCGCTCCGGCTTGATGACTTTGAACCCCGGCGGATCCGAAACTGCCAGGGGTTCCTCAGTCTCCTCATGCGCGATCAGAACCCCGGCTTTTACCAATTTCTCATACAGCCCGGAGTTCATCAGGGCCAGATAGTCTGCTGCCCCGGATTGATTCACTTGCCTGAAGAGGCTGCCATCGCGTCTGAACAGGAAACCGGCAGGATCCCGGAAGGAGGCACCCAGCTTTTCAGACTCAGGCACCGTTGAGATCATCTTCATCTTCAGCGCTTTTTTCTTTGCTGCCGAATCTGGCCTTGATCTTTCCCCAATAGGCGCGAAGCGCCAGGCCGATCCCAAGCAGGGAAGCGATCAGGATTTGGATTATAAAGCTCCCGGAGCCCGGATCCAGGTAGAGTAGTACAAAAAAGTGCATACTTTCCTCTCTATTCCACAACCTCGGGCAGCACGGCCTCCAGCAGGAAAGTCTCCTGGCATTGGGTGCATTGGGCTTCCCGTTTATTTGAGATCACAAGCAATCCACCGCATTTCGGACAAGGCCGCGCGATCGGTTTTTTCCAGGATGTGAAATCGCAGCCCGGGTAATTCAAACAGCCATAAAAGACGCGACCTTTGCGGGTCTTTCGCTCCACGATTTCTCCGCCATCTTTGGGGCAGGCTACGCCGATCTTCTCCAGCCATGGTTCGGTATATCGACATTCAGGAAAGCCGCTGCAAGAAATGAATTTCCCGTACCGGCCATAGCGGATTACAAGATCCCTCCCGCATTCCGGACAGGGGCGCCCCAGAAGCTCGGGACCGGACTTCACCACCGGCATATCTGCCTGAGCTTTCTTCACATCCTCGGAGAACGGCGTATAAAACTCCTCCATTACATCCACCCACTGGGCTTTGCCCTCGGCGATCTTATCGAGATCCTCCTCCATACGGGCGGTGAATCCCAAGTCCACGATATCCGCGAAGTAGCGCAGCATAAGATCATTGACAAGGGTTCCGGTTTCAGTGGGCGCCAGACGCTTTTCGGCCCGTTCGACATATCCTCGCTGTTGGATCGTGGAAAGGGTCGGGGCGTAGGTGGACGGTCGCCCGATCCCATTTTCTTCGAGGGCTGCGACCAGGGAGGCCTCGGTGAAACGAGGAGGAGGCTGGGTAAAATGCTGTTCGGGGAGAAGGCGCATCAGTTTCTGCATCTGTCCTTCTACAATGCCCGCCGGGATGCGTACATTTTCATCCTCCTCAGGCTGTGCATCCTCACTCTTTGCTTCCTCGTACACTGCAAGAAATCCGGCAAATCTGATGGCTGACCCGGCCGAGCGCAAAAGGTATTCGTGCCCGGACGAGACAGCAGCTATCTCCACCTGTAAAGTGTCATAGATTGCAGCCTCCATTTGCGAGGCAACAAAGCGCTGCCAGATCAAGTTATACAACTTGTACATGGCTGGCTCAAGGGCATGTTTCACCTTATCCGGTTCACGCATGACCGAGGTGGGGCGAATGGCCTCATGGGCCTCCTGAGCTCCCGCACTGCGAGTTTTATAGATAGGCGGTTCTTCAGGAAGGAATTCGGGGCCATACTTGCCGCGGATAAAGCCTCGCGCCTCTTCCTGCGCCACTTTGGAGACGTTCGTTGAATCAGTGCGCATGTATGTGATCAGACCGGTCATTCCGCCTTCACCAACATCCTGACCTTCATAAAGCGCCTGCGCCAGGGCCATGGTGCGCTTGGCGGTAAAACCAAGTCGGCGGGAGGCATCCTGCTGCAGCGTGGAGGTGGTGAATGGTGCGGAAGGACGCCTGCGGCGTTCGCCTCGCTTGATCCGGCTGATCGTGTAACGAGCTGTCTCCATATCTTCCAAAATAGGCTGGACATCCTCTTCATTCGAGAGGGTCGGCTCATTATTATCAATCCGGAAAAGCCTGGCGATAAAGGATTGCTTTAAGCCATCAGGTTTGAGTTCGGCTCCAATCGTCCAGTATTCGATGGGGGAAAAAGCCTCGATCTCACGCTCTCGATCAACGATCAACCGCAGAGCCACTGATTGAACGCGCCCCGCAGAAAGCCGGCTGCGTACCTTTTCCCAGAGGATGGGGCTGATACTGTAGCCAACCAGTCGATCCAGAACCCGCCGTGCCTGCTGTGCATCCACCAGGTGCATATCGATCTGACGTGGATGCGCAAACGCTTCACGGATGGCCGGTTCTGTGATCTCATGAAACACCACCCGATGCGCACGTTCGGGGTCGATCTCGGCGGATTCCAGCAAGTGCCAGGAAATCGACTCGCCTTCCCGGTCGGGGTCGGTGGCAAGATACACCTCTTCTGCCTCGCGGGCCAACTGCTTGATTGCCTTGACAACCTCTTTCTTCTCATTCGGTACCCGGTACTTGGGTTCGAAATTATTCTCTATATCCACCGAGAGCTGGGAACGAAGCAGATCACGGACATGCCCCACGGAGGCGCGCACCGTATAGCCTTTCCCCAGGTATCGCCCCACCGTCTTGGCTTTGGCGGGGGATTCCACAATGACCAGTTTCCCGTGCCGCGGTTTTTCCTGTTTGGGAGGCGGCGACAATTTCTCATGTTCTTCCGTCCGGCCCATGCGAAAGAGTTTGGTACCGCATACTGGACACACCCCGGTTGTAACAGGCGATCCCTTCGCATTAAATGTTGCCACGGGATTGCGAATTTCCCGTTTGGTCTTGCATTTCATACAATAAGCTTCCACATTTCCTCCAGAGCACCGGAAAAAGCCCGTTTGGCTCCTGTATAACCCGGTCTCTATAAATATTGTTCCATTTTACGCGCCTTGAGTTGGTCCACTACCCGGCGCACTTTCTGCGCCTGGTCCTTATGGCAGACCATCAACACATCACCGCTGTCCACAATGATCAGATCATCCACTCCGATGGTGACGACCATCCGCTCGCCGCGATTCCCATATACCAGGGAATTATGGGTATCTTCACCGATATGCAGGCCGGCAAAAACTATGTTTCCATTCTGATCGGGCAGGAGAACATCAAAAAGCGAATCCCAGGAACCTACATCGCTCCACTCCAGCCCCCCGGCGGGGAGAACAGCTACCTTTGAGGCACTTTCCATGATACCGTAATCGACAGTCTCATTCTTCAGCCTTGGCCAAAGCCGTTCGATTATCTCATTTCGTTCGGGCAGTTCCCATGCCGATCCGATTTCATTTAGGGTGGAATAAAGGTCTCCCATCTGGTTCTCGATCTCTGCTAGTATCGTTTTGACTCTCCAAATGAACATCCCGGAATTCCAGGAATGATCGCCC
>CAYMQX010000306.1:0-4284 GCA_964392495.1 uncultured Anaerolineaceae bacterium | reverse complement strand
CTGGATAATACTTTGGGGACGAAGCCGCTCTTTACATTGATCCTGTTATTCGCCGGAATCCCGCTTTCTGTGATCCTGATGCTCACAGTGGCACGCCGGACCCTGGCGAGACTGAGAGCAGGAACCGAATCGAGCGGATCCGACGCAGACTAAGGTGGAGGTGGAAATTGGTGGAAGAAAAAAGAAGACCCTGGCGACGGTGGGTCGTTCTTGTGCTCATGGTCGTGGGATTTGTGTTGGGCGGGATTCTGGTTCCCGTTCAACCGGAGATCTCGGTCAAAGCCGAAAACCTTCTGGGAGAAGGGCACACGTGGCTTTTCGGCTTGCCTCTCGTCAACACGCTCCCGACCCTGGCGGTCACCGTACTGCTAATCATCTGGATTGCCTGGGCAACCCGTAATTCTCTCAAGAAGAGTGCCAGTGCCGATATGGTGCCGCGCGGCATCGGGAATGTGATGGAGGCCTTCTTCGAGCTTCTCTACAATCTGACCGAGGGTTCGGCGGGCGTGAAATGGGCGCGGGCCATCTTCCCGTGGTTCGCGACGATTATGTTTTACGTGCTGCTGGCCAACCTGCTCAAACTTATCCCGGGTTTCGAGTCGATCGGGGTTCTGCATGAGGCCCATGGTGAGGGCCACGCCATCCAGGCTCTGGGTGGAAGTTGGTCAAATCTCCTTCCTCAAAAGGTGGAAGAGGGCGGTTATATTCTCGCTCCGTTCTTCCGCGGCATCTCGGTGGATCTTAACTTTACCGCTTCATTGGCTCTGATTGCGGTGGTTGCCATCCAGGTGATTGGTTTTCGCGCCCAGGGGATCGGTTACCTGAGCAAATTCTTTAATACCCGCACCATGTTCAAGACCCCCTTCTTCGGGGCCATGGATTTCCTTGTGGGGCTGTTGGAGTTGATCTCGGAGCTTTCCAAGATACTCTCCTTCGCCTTCCGTCTGTTCGGAAACATGTTTGCGGGTGTCGTATTGGTTGCCATTGTGGCAGGGCTTCTGGGAAAGATCTCGATCCTGCCGGCAATGATCATGATGTTCGAGTTGTTCGTTGGCGTCATCCAGGCTTTCGTGTTCGGAATGCTCACAATGGTCTTTATGGCGCAGGCCACGCAGGGCCATGGGCATGAAGAAGAGCACCCGGAAACTGTCGCTGAAGCACATGAAATCTGACATAACAGAAATAATTCAAGGAGGCTGAACAAATGGAAGGAAATATTCTGGATGCTGCCCGGTTGATCGGGGCCGGACTTGCCATGATCGGGGCCGCGGGCGCGGGCGTGGGGATCGGTCTGAGCGTACAGGGCGCCCTTACGGGTATGGCTCGTAACCCCGATACCTATGGAAACTTGCTGACCAACATGATCCTTGGCATCGCCTTCTCTGAAGCGATTGCCATTTATTGTCTGGTCATCGCGTTCCTGATGCTCTTCAAAGTCGTATAATCACGCAGGAGAGATCAATGGAAGCACTTGGTATCAATTTAGGCCTCCTGGTCGTTCAGATTATCGCCTTTGCGATCGTTTTCCTGACGCTGAATGCCTGGGTTTACAAACCCATGTTGAATATGATGGACAGCCGTAAGAAAAAGATCGCTCAGGGGCTGGAGGATGCTCGTGTTGCCGCTGAGGCACGCTCGCACGCTGAAAAGGAAGCCCAGCGGATCATTTCCGAGGCTCAAGCCGAAGCGGGAAAGGTGGTCCGTGAGGCCACCGAGCGCGCAGCCACGGCATCCCGCGACGTGAAGGTGCAAGCTGAAGCTGAAGCGGCCAAGGCACGCGAAGCTGCCATGGCCGAAGCGGAAATTGAGCGAAACCGTATCCTCGGTGACTTGCGTGGGCAGGTGGCGGCGCTCTCAATCGCTGCTGCCCAAAAGCTGGTGGGTGAGGCATTGGACGAAAAGCGCCAGCATGCCCTCATCGATGAGTTCTTCTCTGGCGTAAAGGCTAATAAGGTGGTTGTCCTTGAGAGCTCGGATTTCAGGGGCGAATCGGCGGAAGTAACAAGCGCCCTGCCGCTCAATGACGCCGAGAAGTCTTCCGTGAGGTCGGAGGTTCTGAATAAAGTGGGAGCACAGGCTGTTGCCTTTCGTGTAGACCCCTCGATCCTTGGTGGACTCGTGATTAAGGTGGGAGACAAAGTCCTGGATGCCTCCGTATCAGGAAGATTGGAAAACCTTCACCAGGCCCTGAAATAGGAATTGGAAGTTTCAGTTCAGAAGGTCTGCGGACATCAAACGCGGACCTTTTTTGATTCGGCGAAGAAGCCGGGAAACTGATATGTTTGCCTATGAAGATAAAATTGGCCTTGATTGTCGCTCTATTTTCCCTTACAATGGGGGCTAATTAATAGCCTGATGTACTCTCGGAGCGGAAACTTAGAGGCCAACCTATGAATGAGACGCGCATCCAACAAGTACTTGAGATTGAGAAGCAGGCCCAGCAAATTCACGAGGCAGCGGTAGCCGAAGCACAACAAATCCCGCTGCAAGCCCAACAGGAAGCCCAAAAGATCATCGAGCAGGCGCGGCTTCAGGCCGAGAAAGAAGCCCGGAGCATGATTGCTGCAGCCAGCGCAGACGAGGAAACCGCCAGGATCCTTGCGCAGGCTGAAGAGAAAAACCAGCAGCTTGAGATGCGGGCCATGAGCAATTTTGAACGCGCCGTGGCGTACATCCTCGATCATCTTGTGGGAAAGGTGTAACCCATGTCCGGCGCCGGCGTCTCCGGATACGCAGCCATTAGTGCCAGGGTGCGCGCCATGTATTCGGACTTGCTGGATCCCCAGGATCTTGACCGCCTGAGCGATACTCCCGACCTTCCCTCGCTAATTTCACAACTTAAGACAACGGCTTACGGCCCATATTTGGATCGCCTCAAAGAACAGGCGGTGGCACCTCAACAAGTCCTGCTTGCCATCAGTGGAAAGCTGGCCGATTCCTATGAGAGCGTGATCCAACTGGCGCCGGATCAGGCACGTCCGCTCTTGAAATCCCTTTACCGCTTCCATGAAGTGGAGGATCTCAAGGCAGTGCTTAGAGGACTTCAAGCTGGAGCCTCCTGGGAACAGATCCGCCCCATTCTTTTTCCATTCGGTATGGTTGGAAAGCTCCCTGCGCAGGCGATCCTGGAATCCGGGAGTATTCCCGCTGCGGTTGAGCAATTGGCGGGCACTCCCTATGATGAACCGCTTTCTTTTGCCATGCGGCGCTTCAGCACCGACCAGAACCTCTTTCCGCTGGAGGTGGCGCTGGACCTGCATTATTGGCGGCAGCTGTGGCAGGAGGCCAGAAAGCTCCAGGGGTTGGACCGCGGTCGGGCCCTGAGGATTGTGGGGGCTTTGATGGACATGAACAACCTGACCTGGGTGATTCGCTACCGTGTCTATCATGGGCTCTCAGAAGAGGAGTTGATCAACTATACCCTGCCGTTTGGTTTTCACGTCCGGGATGAGGATGTGCGTGCCATTGCGGCAGGGTCGGACATTGCCGCGGTGGTGGGGAGCGTCTACCCGAACCTTCCGAATGTGAATGAACTGCTGGCGGAACCTCGTCGCGGCCTGCCCCAGTTGGAGGTTCTGCTAAAGCGCAACCTGCTGGAGCAATGCATCACGGCTTTTATTGGTGATCCCTTTCACATTGGGGTACCGCTGGCATTTTTGGTTCTGAGCGATCTGGAGATCAATGACCTGACAGTGCTGATCGAAGCGAAATCCACGGGAATGCCCGAGCAGGATTATCAGCCCTTCCTCCTGCGTTCCGGCAGCGGCGTGAAGGCATGATCGAAACCATCTGCTCCTGAAGAATTTCCAACCCCTTATTCACTGGAGACGCCATGTTTTTTCCAAAAACAATGTCCGAGATCGAACTGATTGTCCCTTCCAAGGATATGCTGGCAGTGACAAAGGTCTTGAGCGGCTACGGCGTCTTTCACCAAACCGATAGCAATCATATGGGAGTGAGCGGTGGATCCGGGGTCAATTGGCAGGAGCAAGCCGGTGCCTACTCTGCCCTGGAACGACGTGTTCAGATCCTTATGCAGGCCCTTTCCATTTCGGATGATCAACCTTTTTCATCTGATCCCGGTTCGATCGTGGAACTAGATGAACTCCGGCCGGCGGTGGAAAATGTTGAGGCACAGGTCAAGGGTATCACCGAGGAACTGACTGCGCTCGGAAAAAAGCAGGAGCAGCTTGAAAGCAGCCTCCATCAATTGGAACCCGTGGAGGAAGTCGATATTGACATCCGGGCCTTGAGGGATCCGCGTTACATCTTCTCCATGCTGGG
>CAYMQX010000305.1:0-4284 GCA_964392495.1 uncultured Anaerolineaceae bacterium | reverse complement strand
AATGAGGGGGGTCCAAAGCAGAGGGGTTTGATCCTCCCCCCGTTTCGGGGGGAACGAGGGGGGTCTCTTCCCGCCTTCCCGCGGTTATTGATCCCAGGATTTTCTGCGTATCACAATGGGGGTGATGACGATCAGCACGATGATGATGCTGACCAGCGTGATCCAATCGGTGGAGCCGACCTCTGCGGCGGGCACCGGTGTGGGGGTGGCGGTCTGTGCGCCCACCATCGCCGAGCCGAGGGAGGGGCTGCCCAGCATGGCGCTGGCCGCCGCCAGAAGCACGCCCACGCCCAACATGCCCACCGGGCGCAGGGTCAGAAGGAGCTTATGCCTGTCCACCTAGACAATTATATCATGTCAAAAATTCGGCCTAATCATACCCCTTATATGTACTTTTATTCTTTTTTCCATTATAATGCCGGAGCTTTGGGTGGGCATCATCTTTGAGGAGAGAGTGATGGGAAGCGCTGCGGCTGCATCCTGGCTGCGCCTTGTCCCGGCTGTGATCGGGAGTGGCGCGGCGTTCATCAAGTGCAATCATCAGCCCGGTTGCGCCCTTTTTCGAGGGGCGCAATTTATTGCCAGCCAGCAGTGTTCCATGGGGGTACAGCCTGGACCATCCCATATCTCCACAGCCTTGATCCCCGGCGCGGGCCCCGCCCTGCGTTCCCCCATTTATATCCTTCCGCGGAAACGGCCCGGCCCTGCAAGGGAAATCAGCCTGAATCCTGGCTGCTGGCAAAGCGGATTACAAAACAAGCGGTAAGCAATCCTTTCAGGAGCATCCATGATCAATCGTGTATCAGCTTGGGTAAAGGATCCACTTGGACGGATAGGGATCCTGATCGGATTCCTGGTCCTGTTCAGCATTGCGGCCTACGGTCTTTACACCACCCAACAGCCGCCTGCACAGCCCATCCAGTTTCCACACAACCTGCACGTGGGCCTCGGGGTGCAGTGCCTGTACTGCCACCCTGGTTCGCTGCGCGGCCCGGTCTCGGGCTTGCCCACCGAGCAGAAGTGCTGGGGCTGCCACCAGCAGCTGGCGAAGTATGCCGACCCGGCCGTACCCTGGCCGCCGGAGCTTGCCAAGCTGCGGGATTACGTCCAAAGCGGCAAGTCCATCCAGTGGGTGCCTGTAGCCCAGGTGCCCGATTTTGTCCACTTCAACCATCGTCCGCACATCGCCGCCGGCCTCAACTGCGAGAACTGCCACGGGGATATGAGCAAGGAGACGGTGGCGCAGAACCCCCAGGTCATCAACATGGGCTGGTGCCTCAACTGCCACCGGGCGCGCACCGTGGACGACCCGGTCAAGCGCACCAAGCTGACCGACTGCGGGACCTGTCATTATTAAGCGGATGAAAGGAATCTTATGAGCGATAAATTATCCCGGCGCGATTTTTTAAAGGCCGCCAGCCTCGGCGGCGCGGCCTCGGTGATCCTCACCGGCTGCGGCCCGGCTTCACGCTATGTGACCCGTGAGCCCTACCAGAAGATGCCGGAATACAACTACAACGGGCAGAGCACCTTCTATGCCACCACCTGCCGCGAATGCGCGGCGGGCTGCGGGCTGGTGGTCCGCACGGTGCAGGGGCGCGCCATCAAGGTGGAGGGCAACCCCAACCACCCGGTCAACCTCGGCAAGACCTGCCCGCGCGGCCAGGCCACGCTCCACGGCCTGTACAACCCGGACCGCGTCACCGACCCGGTGCAGAACGCGACCCGCGGCTCAAGCAAATTCACGACGCTGGACTGGGATGCCGCCATCAACGTGGTGGCGCAGGCCCTCACGGACAACCGGGGTTCGGAGATCGCCTTCCTGATGGGCCCCGCCCCCGACCACCTCTTCGACCTGGTCTCGGCGCTGGCCGCCGCCATCGGCGCCCCGGCCCCCCTGCGCTTCGGCGGGCAGAGCCTCTTCGAGGGCTGGGCCACGCTCACACAGGCCGCGCAGGACCTGTTCGGCAGGGAAGCCCTGCCCTACTTCGACCTCGGAGGCGCCGACCTGGTCTTCTCCTTCGGCGCGCCCTTCCTGGGTCCGTGGTTCTCGCAGGTGGCCTTCACCCAGGCCTACTCCCGGATGCGCAAGGGGGTCACCAGCGGACGGCGCGGCAGGCTGATCCACTTTGAGCCGCGCCTCTCGCAGACCGCCGCACGCGCCGACCAGTGGATCCCCATCAAGCCGGGGACCGAGGGTCTGGCGGCCCTGGCGCTGGGGCGCATCGCCGCCGAGACACGCGGCGGGACTCTCCCGCAGGTCTTCAGCGATGTGGACGTGGCCGCGGCGGCCACCGCCTCGGGCATCAATATCCTCAAGCTCCAGGAGCTGGGCGCGCTGCTGGCCGCCTCCCCGGCGCCGCTCGCCATCCCCGGCGGGGCCGCCATCGCTCACAACAACGGGCTGGAGAGCGCCAAATCGGTGCTGGCGCTCAACGCCTTCCTCGGCAACCTCGGCAAGCCCGGCGGCCTGTACCTGACCCCGCTGGCCCCCACGCAGGACGCCTACCACCGCCCCGCCAGCCTGCAGGAGATGGGCGATTTCGTCGCCAAGCTTCAGAGCGGGGCGGTCAAGGTGCTGTTCGTACACGGCGCCAACCCGGCCTTCGAGCTTCCGCAGGGCATGGGCTTCGAGGCCGCGCTGAAGAACGTCCAAAGCGTGATCTCCTTCGCCACCTTCCCCGACGAGACCGCCCTGCAGGCCGATTACATCCTCCCCGACCATCACGGGCTGGAATCCTGGGGCTACCAGCAGGTGACCGCGGGTTCCGCCCAGCCGGCGCTCTCCGGCGCGCAGCCGGTGGTCATGCCCTTCACCAACACACGCGCCACCGCGGATGTGCTGCTGGCCGCCGCGGCGCTTGTGGGCGGGCAGGCCGCCGCGGCGCTGCCCTTCAAGGACGAGGTCGCGTTCCTCCAGTCGCGCCTCGAGCCGCTCATCAGCGAGCAGGACAGCTTCTTCAGCGCCCCCGAGATCAACACCTTCACGGCCCTCTTCCAACAGTATGGCGGCTGGTGGAAGACCCTCCCGGCCCTCTCCACCCCCTCCAGCGCCGACGTGCTGAACCTGAGCCTGAACCCCGGCACGGCGCAGTTCGAGGGCGAGGGCGAGTTCTTCCTGCTGCCCTTCCTCTCCCCCACCCTGGGCGATAACGGCGCCAACAAACCCTGGCTCCAGGAGTTGGCCGACCCCAACACCACCGTCATGTGGAACACCTGGGTGGAGATCAACCCCGAGACCGCACACGAGCTGGGCGTGGATAACGGCGACGTGGTGCTTATCACCTCGGCGGCGGGCGCGCTGGAGGCCAGCGTTTACAAGTACCCGGCCATCCGCCCGGATACCATCGCCATCCCCTGGGGGCAGGGGCATACCGCCTACGGGCGTTTTGCCCAGGGGCGCGGCGTCAACCCCGCCGACCTGCTGGCGGTGAAGTTCAACGAAGCCGGAGACCTGGCCTACGGGAGCATGAAGGTCAAGGTGGAAAAGACCGGCAGGACGGCGCCGCTCTCGCGCCTGGAGGGTGTCCTGGGCGTTTATGGCTTTGACGCGAAATAGGAGACGCTAAACATGGCCGATCAAAATTTACCTGTTTTCAGCAATAATTCGGAAGAAGAACTGGGCGGCGTCTGGGGCATGGTGGTGGACCAGGACCTGTGCACCGGCTGCCAGGCCTGCGTGGCCGCCTGCGCCATGGAGAACAACCTGCCCTTCGTGGGCGAGGAGGACGCCGCCTACGGACGCAGCATGCACTGGATCCGCACCGAGCGCCTGTGGGAGGGCGAGTACCCCGAAGTGAAGATGACCCCCTACCAGCCGATGATGTGCCAGCAGTGCCACAAGGCGCCCTGCGAGCCGGTCTGCCCGGTCTTCGCTTCGGTGCACAGCGCCGCCGAGGACCTCAACCTGCAGGTTTACAACCGCTGCGTGGGCACCCGCTACTGCGCCAACAACTGCCCCTACCAGGTGCGCGTGTTCAACTGGCGCGATTACACCGATGAGCGCATCCACCCCGAGCTGGAGACGCTGCGGAACCAGTACAACCCCAGCGTGACCGTCCGCCGCCGGGGTGTGATGGAAAAATGCACCTTCTGCATCCAGCGCATCCACGTGGCCGAGGACACGGCCAAAGCCGAGGGCCGCGAGATCATTGACGGCGAGTTCACCACCGCCTGCGCGCAGGCCTGCCCCGCCAATGCCATCACCTTCGGGCGCATCGACAACCCCGAGAGCGCCGTCAGCGTTGCCGCCGAATCCGCACGCGGCTACCACCACCTGGAGGA
>CAYMQX010000304.1:3479-4289 GCA_964392495.1 uncultured Anaerolineaceae bacterium | reverse complement strand
GGGGGTGGGAATATTCAGGTATTCGGGCGGCAGCGTTGGGGGTTGCGGGATTCCGGAGGCGCAACCCGTAATTAAAGCGGCCGCCAACAAGATAATAACCCGTTTCATTGTTGTCTCCTTTGAAATGATGATGCCAAAACCCTGGATAATCCCGTTTGTTTTCATGCATAGATATCCGCCAGGGCAGAGTCCAGCGTCGGGAATTTAAAATCATACCCCATTTCGATAAGCTTCTTTGGCCGGCTGTATCGACCATTGATGACCAGTACGCTCATTTCACCCAGTACAGTTCGCAGAAGCCAAGCCGGGGCAGGGAACCAGTATGGTCGCTTGAGTATCCGCCCAAGGCCGCGCATGAAGAGTTCGCTCGAGGTTGGCTGCGGAGCGATCAGGTTGAAGACTCCGCGGGCGTCCTCGTTTTCGAGCAGGAAACGCATGGCCCCGATCTCATCCGCAATATGGATCCATGGCATGGCCTGGGTGCCCTCCGCCAGCCGGCCTCCGACAAACAGCCGCACAGGAAGGCTCATGAGCGGCAGCATTCCCTCCTCCCGTGCAAGCACGACTGCCGAGCGGGTCACAACCCGACGGACACCCAGGGCTTTCACGCCGCGCGTCGAATCTTCCCACTCCACGGTGAGGCGGGCCAGGAAATCATCTCCCGGTGGGGTGGATTCATCCGCCAATTCACCCTGCAGACCATAATGATTGATTCCTGAAGCCTGCACCAATACAGCGGGCTTGTGATCGGCAAGCCGGATCGCTTCGGTAAGCGCCCGGCCCGAATTCAAACGTGACTCAAGGAACTCC